>DIVO01000055.1 GCA_002428285.1 Patescibacteria group bacterium UBA6130
TCTCAAAAAGCAATATTATTTCCTTTTATTTAGTGCGATCAAAGATATTTCCTCTAAATATTGATCTCAGATTTTCATTTGCTCTTTCCATTGCTTCAGGAGTTTGGTAGTCATTACCATCTTGACCTGTGAAAGAACTGGTTTTTGCCGGTTCTTTATTCTCTCTAAACAAGGCAGTGGAGAGATTATCTAACGATCTGCCAATAGATGGTATTAGTTGTCTTGCTTCAATTTTATTCATATTATTGGTGCCGTGGGTCGGAGTCGAACCGACACCTTCTTTTGGAAGACAGCTTTTTGAGAGCTGCGTGTCTGCCAATTCCACCACCACGGCAACTAATATAGTTTACTCAAAATTAGGTTTAAAAGCAAACACAATAAGCTATCTAACTTACATTGATATATGTTAAAATCCCTCGATGAATAATATGCTTTTAAGCTGGTGGTCAAGTAAGGTTTTTATAAATTATTTTGGTTTAGAAACATCTTTATTCACCCCATTTGTTTTTTTTGGTGTTGTTATTTGGTTATTTACAAGCTGGAAAAACCTTAGGCAGGATTATCAAGAAGATCAAATTGTTCCTTTAACTTTTGAATCCATGCTTGTTTTTCTTTTTGTCTCAAGGTTTACCTATATAGCTTTAAATATTAATGAGGTTGGATATAACATTATTGGATGGTTAAATGTATTTTCTTTTCCGGGGTTTCATTTTTGGGCAGGCTTTTTAGCTTTCTTAGTGTTTGTATATATATACTCCAAGAAAAAGGAGTTGGTTTTTCTGGACATAATAGAAAAACTCACTCTTCCTTTTGTTAAAACATTTATTATCGTTACTTTGGGGTATTTTTTATTTTCCCCTTCAGTTTACAGTTTGGTTATATTAATTCTTCCTGTCACTTTATTACTGCTTTCAATTTATCTAAAAAATTATCGCTCTTTTTTATGGTATCCCTCGGGTAGGGTAGGATTTATGTTTTTCGCTTTGACAGGAACATTTTCTTTCTATTATGCGTTAGCAACCATAGTTTTTTTTAAAATAGATTTCACTGTGATGCTTGGTTTATTGACAACGCTAGTTTCTTTCTATACAATTTATCTACTTTCAGGCAGGCGAAGAAGAACTTGATTTTTTTCTGATATTTATATTTTATATATTTGAGTACTAATAAAAAATGGTTAAAAAAAATAACAATAAAGAAACAAAGAAAGAATTTCGACTTCCAGCAGATGTGCTGAGACCTGTTAATAATTTTTTACAAGGTGAATTAAAAAAGCTTCTTTCCAAAAAACAGCAAATTGAAAAGAATGATCCTTTTGCTAATCCTGATAGGATAAACGATAACGCTGCTGAGGATACAGATGCAGCTGAACAGTTTGGTCATGCCCAATCTGAAGCTATTAAAGACCATCTAAATCTAAGAATTATTCAGGTTCGCAAGGCTTTAGCCAGAGTTAAGATAGGAAAGTATGGTATTTGTGAAAATTGTAACGAATTTATTGATACTAAAAGATTAATGACTTTTCCCGAAACTACCCTTTGTGTTAAATGTGGTAAAAAGGGAAATAAGTAACTATCCAATAATTTCATTGTGAAGGTTGTTTATAAAAATAACGATCTTTTGGTTATAGAAAAACCTTCGGGAATTGTTGTCAATCGCTCCAAAACTACGATTGGCTTGAAAACTATTCAAGATCAAATAATAAACAGCAATCTGATTGAATTTGGGTCAGGGGAGTATGAGGAGAGATCAGGCTTAATACATCGGTTGGATAAAGACACCTCTGGGCTATTGATGATTGCTAGGAATCAAAAAGCTTATGAATATTTCAAACGTAAGCTTAAAAACCGTCAAATTAAAAAGCATTATCTAGCATTAGTGTGGGGAGAACTTCCAAAAAAAGGCATAATTAATTTTCCTCTTTCAAAAATGTTTTCATCCCGAGGCATGCCGATCAGAATAGACAGCAAGGGTAAAGACGCTTTAACGCTTTATAAGCTTAAGAGTTTGTATAAGTTTGGCAACAATTACATAAGCTTGGTTGATATTGAAATAAAAACCGGTCGGACACATCAAATTAGAGCTCATATGTATTATTTAGGTTTTCCTTTATTTGGTGATAAGATTTATACTAGAAATAAGAAGGATGAGAAAAGGATTTTTAGATATCCGAGGTTATTTTTGCATGCATATAAGCTTGTTGTGCCAATGCCTAAGAGTAAAAAAAGTGAATTTAGACATAATAAGCTAATTAAATTAGATTTACCCGACGAATTAAAACTTACTTTGAAGAAAATAAAAGAATATGGATACCAGGAGATCAAAAAAAAATAAATCATCCTCACGGGCAAGAAGAGTTAAAATCGTCATCATTTTAATTTTTCTTCTTTTGTTTTTTTTGGGAGGAGTGAGAAATATTTATAAGCAATGGGATAAGGCATGGGATCAGCAAACTTCTGTTAATCTTCTTTTAGTTGATGGTCAGGCTCATTTGTTAACCATATTTCCTAAAGAGAAAAAGATCGTTAGCTGGTCATTTCCCAATAATTGGTATCTAGATACTTTTGGAGGATACGGAAGGTTTTCAATTTCGGGAGTAGCAAAATTTGCGAAAAATGAAGAAAGGATCGATATTTTGTCTAATTCTGTGATGATGGATTTACAACTTCCTATTGACTATATCTTGCAGTTGGACAAAGACCGTTTATGCGAGGTGGGGAATGTAAAAGATTGTGTGATTTCTACTCTTTGGTATCAGGGTGTATTAAGCGGGGGAGAGCTTAACAAAGGGAATAAAATGGATTTTTTTAAAATTGTCTTAGCTTTGAGGCAGGGGGGTTTTGTTTGGGAAGAAAAAGATGCGAAAAAAGAAGGCTTATTGGTGTTTGATACAACTTTAGATGAAAAAGATATTTATTTAACCATCAATCAAAAAATTGACGATTTAGCGGTTAATTATTTTGTTGATCCTGACATAAGAAGTGAGGGCTTAAATTTAGGTATTTATAATTATTCAAGCCAGCAAGGACTTGGGGGCAATTTAGGGAAGGTGTGGGAGCATTCGGGCGCATTGGTTGTTGAGGTTAAAAGTATAAATGAGTCTTTGGAGTCATGCTTGATTGAAGTAAAAAATAAGCAGATTTTAGACAGTAAAACATTTTTAAGAATTTCTAGAAATCTCAACTGTCAAGTGCAGGAAGGTAAGAGTGATTTTTCTGTGACCGATATCAATATTCGTGTAGGAACAAGTTGGATAAATTAAATATCCAAACTTGTTTTCAATATACATTGAGGTTAAAATAGCATTATCATGTCAGGTCATTCCAAGTGGGCAAATATCAAACGCCGAAAAGAAAGTCAGGATCAAAAAAAAGGGCAAACATTCAGCAAACTGGCAAAAGCTATTCAAATGGCAGTTAAAGAAGGCGGTTCTGCCAGTCCCGACGCCAATGCTCGATTGAAAATGATTATTGATCAAGCAAGAAATTCGGATATGCCTAAGGAAAACATCAAACGGGCAATCGATAATGCTATAAATAAGACCGAAGCAATTGAGAACCTAAGCCTTGAGGGATATGGACCATTTGGTGTGGCAGTAATTGTTAGTTGTGCTACGGATAATCGCCAAAGAACAATTCAGGAGATTAAAAGCATTTTTACAAGAAACGGCGGCAATTTAGCTGAGCCTGGTTCTGTAGCCTTTCAGTTTGATAGAACCGGATTAGTTGAAACCGGATTGCTAACCGAAGATAATTTACTCGAGTTGTTGGATATTGCTCAGGATTTTGAGCAGAGTGATGACACAACGTATTTTTACCTTCCTCCAGAAAAGATCGAGGAGTTAAAGCAAAAACTTGAGAATTTGAAGATTAAGATTGACTATTCAGGAATAATTATGAAACCGAAAAATCTTATGACATTAGACCAAGGGAAAGTGGGGAAGACCTTGGCCTTTTTGGAAGAACTCGAAGATCATGAGGATGTTCAGGATGTTTATAGCAATGTCAATGCGGAGATGGTTTGATGAGTAAGCAAAAAAAATTCCTGTTATCTTCCTTACTATTGACACTGGTTTTTGCTTTTACTCGTTTTTTTAATTTTTTACCGCTAAGTAATATTTGGCTTAGCTCAGTTTTTATCACGACTGTTGCTTCTTTGATTCTCTTTTTTGTTTTCTATTCTACGGTTTCATCTATTAAGAGATTATTTTTGCTTCTCTTGTTGCCGCTTTCTTTATTGTTGTCGGCAAACTTTTTTTACACCTTACTTCCAAGGGATACGCTATGGAGGGTTGTTTTACACTTTTTCCTCTTTGGAGGTATCTATACATCTGTCTTAGTGGCTAATATTTTTTTAGTTTCTTTGGAATTTAGAACAGTACCATTATATAGAGCCGCTTTCACTGTGGGTTTTACAGTCATTTTGTTTGAACTTTTTCTCTTCTATAATTTCATCTTCTCTTTTAAGTTCTTTCCCTGGATAAATATGCTTTTAGTTTTTGCTTCATCATTTTTCTTACTTTTTTATCTATACTGGACAGCGGCTATATCCGAAAAGGAAGTTGATTATAAAAAACTTTTAAACTTTAGTCTTGTCAGCAGTCTGTTTTTAGCACAAATGGGTTTTGCTATATCTTTTTGGCCTGTTAATGTTGGCTTGGCCTCATTGTATTTAGTGGGATTTGCATATGTTTTAGGAGGTATGATCCAAGCAGAAATCAAGGGAAGATTATTTCGAAGAACCTTTTTTGAATACTTCTGGGTAGGAGCGGGTTCGATAGCTGCTTTGCTATTCCTAACTTTTTTGATGAATTAAGGGCATACCTCTTTAAGTTTATCGTTAACTTATATTTATTATGTTAATTATTGCTTTGATAAATTTTTTGTAGACATGTTAATGGGGAAGAGGGGAGAGCTGCAAGAGTATTTACCCTATAGTGTTACTGATATTAATTATAGGACACTGGTCTTTTCACGAATATTATAGGACTCATTTCACGAAAATAGGAACTTAGCAATTAAGAAAATAAAGTGCTAACCAGGTACAGACACCCTTTTAATACCTAAGTTTAGGGATAATATTGATAGTTATACTATGATATAGTTACCAAGCCTAGACATCTCTCTTTTATACTCAAATCAATTGTGGATAAGTATAAGTATATAGATAATGATTATTGCATTGGCAATTGTACGATTGAAGCGGTCTGATTATCTCTCTTTGCTCATCATTTAGATTATTCTAATCAATTCTTCTAATTGTTTCTCGTTTTAATTGGATCAATTATATTTGATATTAATGTTGTTCCCTTGTCGGAGTAGAGAATAATCTATTATGTCGCATAATGTATCTTTTGCGACCCTCTAGGTGAAAAAGCGATAGTGGGGCTGTTTTTATAATCTTTTATTTTTTTGTTTATTTTTCTTACAAAATATTTATCTTTGTTCATTTAAATATATTTAGCTTATATTCCTTTTATTTTTTTGTTTTCTGTCAACAAATTATTTTTCAGTTTTTAGCCTATGAGGGTCTGGCACTTCTCTTGTTTTGTTACCCCTTCCCTTTTCTCTAATAAGATGGAAGAATGCTGTTAATAATGCCTTTATTAGAGGCGTTCTAAGAGGTTTTTTTATATCATGCTGTATGTTGGATCAACCCTCAGTTTTTTTGAAGAATTAAAATTTTATTATTAGAGACACTTTTGCCAATTTTTACTTTTACTCATTTTGTTCTTTTCTTATAAATTTATAAATATTTAGCCAATTGAAAGAACTGCTGATTATTTGACAACATGTAAATTAATTGAAAAGAATTATTCAAATTATCACAATTTTATTAAGAAATTTATAATAACGTCGCACAATCTTGACAAAGTGAAATGCAGTGACTATTATCTATTAAATACATATGGATAAAGATTTAGATTTTTGGCTTGACCAATTTATTTCTTATTTAGAGATTGAAAAAAATCGGTCTCCCCTAACCAGTAGAAATTATAGTTTATATATTCAAAGGTTTATTGAGTATTTGACAAAATCTAACCCCTCCCCTACCCTCAATGACATTACCGGGGAAAACATAAGAGAATTTAGACTTTATTTATCAAGAAAGAAAGACAGTAAGGGCAACCGGTTAAAAAAATCTACTCAAGCTTATCATCTAATTGCTTTAAGATCATTTTTACGCTGGTTGATTAGAAATGATTATCCTGTGTTATCACCGGAAAAAATTGAGCTGCCTAAAACTGAATCCGTTTCTTTAAAATTTATTACACCCGAACAAATAGATAAGTTGCTAAATCAGCCAAATGCATCAACCATTATTGGCTTAAGAAACAGGGCGATTTTAGAGCTGCTGTTTTCTACAGGTTTGAGGGTAAGTGAACTGATGAGGTTAAATAGGGATCAGATAAATTTTAAGAGCGGAGAACTTGGAATTATTGGCAAGGGAGGCTATCCCAGAGTTGTGTTTTTAAGTGACAGGTGTAAGTATTGGCTGGAAAGATATTTTACCGCCAGACAAGATACTCATAAGCCTTGTTTTATCAGGTATTCGGGGAAAACCGAGGTAACTGCCAATTCTGAGGCGGCAAGACTTTCGGTAAGATCAATTCAAAGAATAATAGAAAAATATCGGAGAAGAGCGGGTATAGGTGTTAAGGTGACGCCGCATGTTTTAAGACATAGTTTTGCTACAGATCTTTTATTTCATGGTGCTGATCTGCGCTCTGTTCAGGAACTATTAGGTCACAAAAATATTGCGACAACTCAGATATATACTCATGTGACTAATAAGAGGTTGAGGGAGATGCATGAGAAATACCACAGCGGCAACT
>DIVO01000053.1 GCA_002428285.1 Patescibacteria group bacterium UBA6130
TACAGAAAAACTTTTTTCATAGCCATCTGTTCAGCAGAAATCCAAACTTTTTCACGAAGGTCAATACTATGTTCATCAAATACAGTAGGTGGCCTATGACTAACATAGCGATACTTAGAATTCCACCTAAATAAACGGTGGTATTCATTCCACCGATCTGCCCTCAACCTAAAACTATCAACAGCATAATCAGGACTTCCAAAAAACGTAATCTGTTTAAAACTAACCGCATCAGGTTTTTTTTCTATTAAAAGTTGATATATTTTTTTAATATCTTCACTTCGGTAAAATTCATCTATATCAATTTGCCACAAGTAATCACCTTTTGCCAATTTAGCATAGGCATTGCTTTGCTCATCTTTTTCTTTCCAGAAGCCATTACGAGTTACAATCGTTACTTTATTCTCAAAATCTTCTTGTTCTTTAAATTGAAATAACGCCTCTAGAGTGCCGTCAGTCGAATGCCCATCGGGTGCAATATCTATTGCCTTCTCCGATCCTCCCTCCACAACGATTATTTCATAAGCAAAAGGGTATATCTGACGCAGACAATATTTTGTAAATGGTTCTCCATTTAATACAATTATTCCAATTGATATTTTAGGAAAATATACAGGGCTGATCGACATTATGTAACACTTTTCTTAATTGTTCTTACTAAGCGCGCTGGATTGCCTGCCACTATAGTAAATGGCTCAACATCATGTACAACAACCGCTCCCGCACCGATAATCGCCCCCTCGCCAATTGTTACTCCTTTCAAAATTATTGTTCTTGCCCCCACAAATACATCTCTATCGATTTTCACTGGTAGGCTGTCAAAACAATCAGATTGTTCAACTCGTTTATATGGGTCATTGGAATGCAAGTCACTGTCGATAATTAATGTTCCAGACCCTATAAGAACATTATCGCCAATCTCGACCAGATTCGCCACTACAATACTACAGCCACTAACTCCCACATTATTTCCAATTCGTAGACAAGCATCTGGCTTTATTGTTCTCAGAATAACCGGTTGAAAAACTCCAATACTATTACTTCTTGGCAAGCTTCGCATGGTAAGATTTTCTCCCATATTTATTACACTCCCATTTTCTTTTTTTAGAATTGGGAAACCAAAAACTCGCCATCCTTTATTCCAGGGAAATTTATGAAATTTGAAATACATCCAATAGATTGGATGAAAGATTACAACAGGAAGCTCGTTTCTTATCCAAAACAATGGTTTTAAAAACTTTCTTAATTTCTCGCATTCAACCCAATGAACAAGATTTTCTTTCATGACTTATCAGTTCCAAATTCGCAAAATTTTGTTAATCTTTTATCTTATTATTTAGACTCAAACAAACTATATAGCTATGTGTATAATTAATAAAACGATCTTAATGTTTTGAGTTAAACATACTCCATTTATATCAATCCTGAAATAAGACATCTAAAGAAACTTATATTTCCTACACTACAAATACTTGCCGCGCATTCTTTTTAGAAGATACTCTATCGGCTTTAAAGTTAAATAAGCACAATATGCTTCAAGAAATTCATCTTTTGATTTGAATCCCAATCTTTTTAACCCGCCCCCAAGTTTCGGAATACCAAGTATTTTTCTTGACAATTTGTTAGGTAATGGTCTTTTTAATACTCTGTCATTTATCCATTCAATATAAGATTCCCGAATTATGTTCTTAAATAATTTTGTTTCAAGCGGATATAATTCGCTTTTCAAAGTTGCATCATAATTTAACGTATTGTTATAGTTCCTTTTAATTTTTATATCTTCCAAACAGATATCTGTTTTTTTAAAAAAATCCACTTGCCAATTACGGTTTTTTCTCCTTGTTTCTAGTAAAGACAGCATTTTAATTGCAATTTCGAAATTTAGAAAAGGCGACCAAGGAGTATAATTGAAACGCTGAGGCACTGTAAACAAATACGATAATAAAATCATCTTGAATCTCATAGATTCGACAACAGCCCAAAAAGGATCAGAAACTTTTTTTTGATTTTCAGCAAAATAAGAATCCCTAAGTTCATATAAGGAATTGAGCAAACTCTGGCGAGAATCTGCATGCATACCATGTGACAAACTAAGTTTAACAACCTCTTTATTACTATTAATTGGTGGTATTGCCTTTCCCCCAGCCCAAACGTCTCCCAAAATACCACTTAATAAGTAGGCTTCATTGGGTACATATTTTTTTATTCCTTTAAAAAATTCTAGTTGATACATACCATGAGAATGCACTGATGGTCCCATCAAAGAATTCCATTCATCAAAATAATTGTGAAAATTCCCCAACTCAATTTGTTTCCACCAGGTATTCAATTTCTCTGCTAGTATTTTTGCATTTATAACTTCATATGATTCATATTGAGGGTTTGATACTCCATACGTAAATGATCTAATCCTGTTTTTATTTTCAATAAAATAATTTAATATTCTAGAATCATACCCCCCACTAGTTGGAATTATTATATACCCCTCTACACTCTTTTCCCATGCTTGGATACTAGTTTCTATTGCATCCCAAATCTCTTCTTCCGATGTTTTAATACCTATCCAATCCTCTACTGGATCCTTTAAACGCTTAATATAAAGATTTCCATTTTCATTTTTTATCAGTCTGGCGTTAGGTGGTAAGAACTTAACATTCTTAATAGGTGTTTGTTCAAAAACAGAATAACCAAAATCTAAATAATTATTAAAACCTTCAGGATGAAACTCAATGTTGTCCCAATCAATAACATCATTTACTTTATGACTAGCCTTTCCAGTTTTCTCATTGTAAAAAACTGGATTAGAATTTATCCAATCCGTTTCAAATATTTTCATCTACTACCCTTTTAAAAAAGTTGAATAGGCTAAACAGACTTTTGAAATTGATTATTAACACATTCCCAGTCAAGTGATAAGTATTGTAAGATCCAATTTTTTTATTTACCATTCATAATAGGTGATAGGTAATATTTTAGAAGCCACTATTTCAGGAGCCTCGTGGAGTAAATAATTCTTGTCAAGACTAATTCTTTCAAGAACTGGTACATATCCAGAAGATAGCATTTCTTTCCTGGCCTTCATAATAAAGTTATTGTAATTTGGTTTTTCACAGATTGAAAATTTTGAACGCTCTTCATGAAATTCCAACATCTTAAAAGAAGGAAAATAATATTTTCTCGAACCCAATATCATCGATGGCAACCACGGAAACCATGCTGTATCTGCGAATTTTAATTCTTCCCTTGTATCAAGAATTTTTTCATTCATTAATATATGTTTATTAAACATACTTATACCTGTTCCACAATAATCACACTCTGTAAGTTGAGCGATCTCTGGTGTCCGAAATCCAATTGGAACAACGGCTAAATATTCCTCACCCCACTCAACCCACAAATCTCCCCAGCACGTTAAAATATCAATGGATCTTAACTGCATAAAAGTTCTATACATATCGGCTACAAAATCCAGGGTGGTTGGGTAAATATCGTCATCGAAAAAAAGTACTGTATCATATTTAGCTGATAAAGCAATCTTATAACGGATATCTGGCCCCCAATTGTAAGAAGAATTTAGTATCCGAATACATCTAAATTTTTTTATCAATCTTCCTATATTTGAAATATTTGATTCTTTCAGAGATACTCTATTTGAATTATTTATTATTATTATTTCAGTTTCAATACCGTTAAGATTTTGTTTTAATAAACTTTCTAAAAGTGTTTTTAAAGCAGCCAAACGTTCAAAAGAAACAATAATTATAGACAGTCCTTGCTGCTTCCCTTTTTCTATAGTATTAACATTTTTATTTTTTTTTGTACTATTGTCCGATGATCCAACAGATAGATTATCAAAAACAATTTGGCTTAGTCCCTTTAAACTAAACTCTCGTATAAATCTCTTGGTGGAGCGAGCAACATTCCAATAAGACTGAGGAACTATTTTTTTCCAAAACGCACTGGTAATTTCTGCTGGTTCAATTCGACCATCATGCTTTCCAACTTTTAAAATCCTTAGTATCATATCTGATTGAATTACGTTTCTATTTTCATCGTTAAGCTCTTCTTTTAAAGCAAAGGCCTTAAATAATATATAAATAAAATTACATACGGTTTCAATTTCTGAATTATTTAGAACAGAATTTGTGTTAGTTGATTTGTCTAGCAGTTCCCAAAGATCTTCGGGAATATCTTCGTTCAGGTAGCTT
>DIVO01000028.1 GCA_002428285.1 Patescibacteria group bacterium UBA6130
ATCTGTAAAAATTTGTGCTTGTTAAATACTATTCAGGGGGAACACATTTCCCCCTATCCCCCCATTGGTGAAATTAACTCTGTCTTTTTTGGTTAATTTAATATTGACTTTTAACATCCTACAATAAACATGGAAATAAACATTACTAAGGCGATGACAAAGTTGTCAATTAAGTACGCAAATCAGATAATGGATGATATTTCTTTTGATTTAATTCTTAGATTGTCAAACGCCCTTGAATACAGAACACAACAAGAGGAATTAATAACAAAAGAACTTCAAGATGCCTTCAAAAAAAATATTTCTCATTCCATAGGAAACGCCCTAATAAACATTTACTTTAAACTATATTCTGATAAGGTGACATTAACAAAAGTGGAATTATATAAATGGGAACCACAGCAGTTATTGGCCAAATATAAAGTAGATTCTGAAAATTATTTCTTATCAATTTCCGGATTGGCCTTCGGGAGTTATGGATATGTTGTAATCCAACTTGATAATGATGGGAGTATCATTGCAAAAAGCGATATGATAAGAGTAGATGTTACGCGACCACTGGCCCCGGTAATACACGGAGGAAAACCCACCCGAATTATTTGAAATCATTTCTCAAGAAAAAATTGAAAACATAATAAGTTTAGCTATTTTTTATGATAAAAAAAGCTATAAGGATGAAAAACATCATCCTTATAGCTTTTTTCAAAGAAGAAAAATGTATGAATTCCTATTTTGCCTGCATCTTCTCAATCAACTCAAAAGTGGAAATTATCTGATAAGCCTTTTCCGCATTTTCTACTTCAAAAACGACTCCAGCCTTTTGAACGTCATTTACAAAGAGCCTGAAGAAAAATTTGTTTACACTTTTTAAAAACCCTTTTCCATTTACTCCAAGGGCTCCTCCATTTTTCGAAGTTCCTTTAAATGAAACTCCCCCGATGATTGCGGAACCAATTGAAGAGGAACATTTACTAAAAATCACATTTTCATTTTCAATTATCTCATAATTTAACAAGTCCGAAAATGGATATGACTTTGATAAATATTCCCCCTTAAGATACTGCCAAACCATAGAACTTGAATTAATAAAAATAAAATACTTTTTTTTCGGATTCATTTCCAAAATTACGTTTGCAGATATCTGATTTCGCGCTTCCGGCTTAGCACTAATCATTTCTGATAATACGGCCTCTCTATTGGGTTTCTTATTTAATGATAAAAAAATCCCAACAAAGAAAGACAAAGCGCAAAACACTAAAAGAACAACACCAACAGCAGGATTTTTGAATGAAAGCAAAATTCCCAAAACTAAAAAAACGAGGCTAAAAAGAATAAATATTACTCCGGGAATTTCCGTTTTTTTTGCATCCTGCTTTATTTTTTCGCTTAATTCCTCATCGGAGATCCATTCTTCGGTTCGGATGGTTCCTTTTTCTCCCACATTTTTCCTCCTTTTTGAAAACATTATTTTCTTTTGTAAATATTATAGCATAAAATGAGAATTCTTACAAGAAGGGGAAAGTCAAAATGGACTAAGGCTTTGTAATCCAATAATACACCATCACCAAATCAAAAAAGCGATTTTTATTTGTTGATAATGGAAAGGCATGGTATAATTCGTAATATAGAAGACCTATTCTGTTAGGTACGTAGACAAAAGATTGTAGGTGGGGAAATGCCTTTTGAGATTGTAAGAACCGACATAACGAAAATGAAAGTGGATGCCATTGTGAATTCCGCGAATCCCCAGCCACTTATCGGTAGCGGAGTTGACGGAGCCATCCATGCTGCTGCTGGGCCTGAACTTCTGGAAGCCAGAAAGATAATCGGTGATATTCCCATTGGCTCTGCCGCCTTAACTCCGGCTTTTAAATTAAGTGCTAAGTACGTAATTCACACCGTTGGCCCCATGTGGTGGGGTGGGACAGAACATGAAATTGAGAGTGTAAAAAAATGCTATAGAAATTCACTGAAGTTGGCTCTTGAAAATAAATGCAAATCCATAGCTTTTCCCTTGATTTCAACGGGGATTTATGGTTTTCCAAAGTCCGAGGCCTTGAAAATTGCTATATCTGTTATTAGCGAATTTCTGCTGACTAATGATATGAAAGTTTTTTTGGTTGTGTATGACCGTACCTCTTTCTCTTTATCGGAGAAAATAGTTAAAGAAGTAAAAGAGTATATTAGCGATAACTATATCGAAGAAATTCCAAAATATAACCAAATCTTTCTCAAGAGGCCAGAACGAGAAAGACACGACGGCAAAGCATCTAGGTCAAAAATTCAAACAGAAATAATGTATGATTCGCTGGAACTCATACCAAAGAGAAGCCTTGACGATCTTATGGATGAATTGGGAGACACTTTCTCACAATCACTTTTGCGGCTGATTGATCAAAAAGGTAAAACCGATGTTGAGGTTTATAAGAAAGCGAATGTGGATCGGAAATTATTCTCAAAAATCCGCAGTAACATTAATTATAAACCCAGCAAGGTTACAGCGGTAGCTTTTGCCATTGCTTTGGAACTCAACTTTGATGAAACAAAAGACTTGATAGGTCGGGCGGGATTTGCTCTTTCTCATTGCTCCAAGTTTGATGTCCTTATTGAATATTTCATTCAACAAAAGAATTACAATGTGTTTGAAATAAACGAAGTATTATTTGAATTTGATCAAGTTCTTTTGGGTGCTTAATTTTGTCGCCTGCCATGCGACCATTTCAAGAAGGCAATAAGTTATACTGTAATCGCAACATAGATTGCAGGAGGAAATACCATGAAAAAAGAACTTACGGAAATTGTCTTTATCCTGGATAGGAGCGGCTCCATGAGCGGCCTTGAGAGTGATACCATTGGTG
>DIVO01000042.1 GCA_002428285.1 Patescibacteria group bacterium UBA6130
AATAATTTTCTGACTCGTTTTCACCCCAACAAACATAAATGGACAATAAAAAAAATTATACCGGAAGTCAAATTGTGGTCTTAGAAGGTTTAGCTCCTGTACGCAAAAGACCTGCCATGTACATAGGATCAACAGATTCAACCGGATTGCATCATTGCTTATATGAAATTATTGATAATTCGATTGATGAAGCCCTAAGCGGATACGCCAATAATGTTTGGGTAATTCTTAATCCAGATGGTTCAGCAACCGTAGCCGACGACGGAAGAGGTATTCCCGTTGACATTATGCCTCAATTTAAAAAAAGCGCTCTTGAAATAGTTATGACCAAACTCCATGCCGGAGGAAAATTCGACGGCAATGCTTACAAGGTTTCCGGAGGACTTCACGGAGTCGGATCAAGCGTTGTTAATGCCTTAGCCGAATATTTATGGGTGGAAGTTAGAAGAGATAATAAATATTATTATCAAGAGTACAGGCGTGGAGTTCCAAGGGCTGATGTTTCTGTTAAAAAAGATAGCCAAAATGATTTCCTTAAGAAATTTTTAAGTGTTAAGGATACCGGGACAACTACAACCTTTAAGCCAGATCAAGAAATCTTTAAACAAACCACTAAATTTAATACCGATACTATCAAAAAATCGCTAAAAAATAGGGCATACCTAACTCCTGACATCTTCTTCCACTTATATGATTTGAGAGAAGAAAAACCAATAGAATATCATTATTTCTTTGAGGGCGGAATTGTATCAATGCTTAGATCTATGAACCAAAACAGAGAGGTGGTTCATCCAATTATATATATCAAAGGCGAAGAAGAAGACAAAGTTGTTGAGGTCGCCATGCAATATACCGACATTAACAAAGAAAGTGTTGTTTCTTTTGTTAATGTTATCAACACTGCTGAAGGCGGAACTCATTTGGCAGGATTCAGAAGCGCTATAACCAGAACCATTAAAGATTATGCTTCAACTATCGAAAACCTTAAAGAAAAAGAGGATATCTCAGGAGATGACACAAGAGACGGGTTGACTGCTGTAATTTCCATAAAAATGCCATCAAAAGATCTTCAATTTGAAGGACAAACTAAGTCCAAACTTGGCAACAGCGAAGTCCAACCAGTTGTCGCAAAAATTGTCAGAGAAGTTTTAGAAACCTATTTTGAAGAACATCCGCAAGATGCCAGAGCAATTCTCGCTAAAATTTTGCTATCCCTAAAAGCCAGGAAGGCGGCAAGAGCAGCCAAAGAGGCAATTATGAGAAAGGGAGTTTTTGATTCTCTTGGTCTTCCAGGTAAGCTAGCTGACTGTCAATCTAAAAATCCTGAAGAATCTGAACTATATATAGTAGAAGGCGACAGTGCCGGCGGGAGTGCAAAGCAAGGAAGGGATAGACATTTTCAAGCTATCCTGCCCTTAAGAGGTAAGATCTTGAACACCGAAAAGGCCAGATTGGAAAAAATAATTGAATTTGCCGAATTGAAAGACCTTGTTATTGCCTTGGGAATGGGTATTGGAGAAACTATTAAGGTAGAGGATTGCCGTTATCAGCGAGTTATTATTATGACTGATGCCGATGTAGACGGTGCCCATATTGCTACCTTGCTTTTAACCTTCTTTTACAGGCACTTACCCGAACTAATAGAAAAGGGTTATCTTTATATTGCCCAGCCCCCTTTATATAAAATTACTGTTGGTAAAAAAATGGAATATGCTTATACCGAGGAAGAAAAAGATAGGGTGGTTAAAGAGATGCCAAACGGAACTGCCAGTATTTCCCGGTATAAAGGTTTGGGAGAAATGAACCCAGACCAACTTTGGGATACAACCATGGACCCAAAAAACAGAATATTAAAAAGGGTTAATATTGAGGATGGAGAAAAAGCAGACGAGATATTTACTATTTTAATGGGCAAGGAAGTTGCTCCACGCAAAAAATTTATCCAAACCCATGCTAAAACAGCGGAGATAGACATATAAAAATGGTAGTTGACATCGGAAAAGTAAAACCAATAGAAATCATTCAGGAGATGCAGAAGTCTTACTTAGACTATGCCATGAGTGTTATTGTCATGCGTGCTCTTCCAGATGTCAGAGATGGCCTTAAACCAGTCCACAGAAGAATTTTATACGCCATGGACCAGATGAACCTTGCCCCCGGAGGCAGGTATACCAAATCAGCCAAAGTTGTTGGAGAGGTCTTAGGAAAATATCATCCTCATGGAGACTCATCTGTATACGAGGCTTTAGTTAGAATGGCTCAACGTTTTTCTATGAGATATACATTAACCGATGGACAAGGAAACTTTGGATCAATTGATGGAGATCCTCCTGCGGCTATGCGTTACACAGAAGCAAGATTAGCCAAAATCAGCAAAGAAATGCTTGATGATTTACAAAAAGAAACTGTCGATTTTGACGACAATTTCGACGGAACATTAAAAGAGCCTCATGTTCTTCCTGCAAAAATCCCTAACTTATTACTAAATGGCGCAGATGGTATTGCCGTAGGTATGGCTACCAA
>DIVO01000033.1 GCA_002428285.1 Patescibacteria group bacterium UBA6130
CTTCATCTTTCGATTCTTTTGGAATCTATGAGAAGAGAAGGATTTGAACTCCAAGTAGGTAAACCTGAGGCAATTCAAAAAGTAATTGATGGAGTAGTTTGCGAGCCGGTAGAGGAAGTGTACATCACAGTTCCAAATGAATTTGTGGGGATTATTACTGAAGAAATGGGTAAACGCTATGGAAATTTGATTAAGATGGCGCCATTAAATAATGAAGAGGTTGAGTTTATTTATCAGATGCCAACCAGAGTTTTAATTGGACTCAGAAATCATCTTTACACCCTAACCAAAGGAACAGTTATCTATAACACCATATTTTTAGGATATGAAAAATTAGGAAGAACCATACCGAGGTTAAGACACGGAGTGTTAATTTCGAGCCAATCCGGATCTGCTCTTTCTTATGGACTTAATAATGCCCAAGGAAGAGGGATTATATTTATTGGTCCTGGCGAAAAAGTATATGAAGGTATGATTGTGGGAAGCAATTCCAAAGAAGAAGATATTATGGTCAATGTCTGTAGGGGAAAACAACTAACAAATATGAGATCTAAATCTTCAGACGGTATCATTCAGCTTACTCCACCTACCAGGTTTTCTTTAGAACAATCACTGGATTTCTTGAGTGATGATGAACTATTAGAAATAACTCCCCTATCCTTAAGGTTAAGAAAAAAACATCTGACCGAACTAGAAAGAAAAAGACACAAAGGGCATTAATTAAGTTAAAAATATTTTTTAATTATATCTTTACGCCTTCTCAAGATATAATTATATATGACAAAAATAATTATGTTCCACGGAGAGGAATGTCCTCATTGTCAGGCAATGCACCCAATTGTTGATAAATTAATTCAAGAGGGTTTTGAAATTGATAAGCTAGAAGTTTGGCACAATCAAGAAAATGAGAATGTTATGAATAATTATGCCGAAATCATTACCTTGTCCTGCGGCGGAAACATGGGAGTACCAAGTTTTCTGGATATAGAAGGTAATAGAGCAACTTGCGGTGTGATGTCTTATGATGATCTAAAATCCTAGATCAAAAACGAGTGATTAAGGCGTCTTGATAGCTTTCTCTCCAGGCTTCCAACTTGCAGGACATAATTGGCCGGTATTTTTTCTGACAAAATCAAGAGCTTGGAGTTTCCTTAAAATTTCCGAAGAGCTTCTGCCAACATCATTGTCATGCATCTCTAAAACCTTTAAAACTCCATCAGGATCAATAATAAAAGTGGCTCTAATTGAAATCCCTTCTTCATCTATATAAGATCCAAAGGCTCTAGAAACTTTACCTCCTCTATCTGAAGCCATCGGGAACATAATTTCTTTGATAGCATCAGACTGTTCATGCCAAGCCTTGTGAACATAAACACTATCTGTGCTTATACTAATTATTTCAGCTTTATATTTTTGAAATTGTTTATAAAAAGAAGCCGCCTCTCTTAACTCTGTCGGACAGACAAAAGTAAAATCTGCAGGATAAAATAGAAGGATTAGCCATTTCCCAATATAATCTGAGAATTTAATTTTTTTGATTTCCCCTTTATGAAATGCCTCAAGCTCAAAATCAGGAATTGTTTGATTGATAGTAATCATGCCAGTAAGAGAGTGTAAACAACTAATATCTACAAAGCGTAATATTTCAGTTAAAGTTCGGTAAGATTATTATTGATATAATTAAGTTCATGGCTACCTTATCTACAAAATTCGCCAAAGCAAATCTTGCTTCAAAAGCAACATTAAATAAACAGGTTGATCTTTTAAAAAATACCCCCTTGTTTTCTCAGCTCTTTAATTCTGTTAATGAGGTTGTGATTATCTTAAACAGAGAAAGACAGGTAGTTTATGCGAATAATAACTTGCTAACAATGATGAAATTAAAATCTCCTAAATCTATATTTGGCAAAAGACCAGGAGAGCTTCTGGGATGTGTTCATGCCACAGAAGAATCCGGCTGCGGAACAACAGAATTTTGCCGAGTTTGTGGCGCGGTTAGGGCAATACTTAAAAGCCAATCAGGTCAAAACTGGACAGACGAGTGTCGAATAATTACAAAAAATCCCGGAGGCGATCTCAATCTCCTTGTTAAAACTACTCCTCTATCATTAAAAAAATATAAATTTACAATATTTACAATAAAAGATATTAGTGATGAGAAAAGGAGAAGAACATTAGAAAAGATCTTTTTTCATGATGTTCTAAATACGGTAACTCGTCTAAAAATTGCCTCAACCCTTCTTGAGAGAAAGAAACACATGGAAAAAGCCAGTAAAATCGTGTCCAGAGCTGTAAACGAGTTGAAAGATAGCATAGACAGTCAAAAAATTCTTTCAGCAGCAGAAAACTTTGACCTGGAAATATCGCCAATTAAATTAAATTCTATTGAGATTGTTGAAGAACTTTTCGAACTGTATGAAGATTTCGCCAAAGAAAATCACGTTAAACTTAAGGTTGAAAAAAATATGAAAAATTCAACATTTAAAAGTGATAAGGTGGTTTTAATGAGAGCTCTTGGGAACATGATAAAAAACGCCATCGAGGCCTGCCCTCCCGGGAAAACTGTTAAAATTGGCTCATATATAGAAAACAAAAAAATAAATTTTTACATTCACAATCCAAATTTTATTCCCAAAAAAATACAACTCCAAATCTTCCAAAGATCCTTCTCAACCAAAAGTCCAGACAGAGGTCTCGGAACTTATGGTATGAAACTGCTTAGTGAAAGATATCTTAAAGGCAAAATCTCTTTTATTTCAACCAAAAAAGAGGGCACAACTTTTACGGCCTTATATCCCATGACGATTAGCTCTTTCTCTCAGCCAAGCAAAGAATAGTCAGTCCATCACAATTATGAGATAATTTTCTATAGATGAAGACAACTATAATCGGGCTAATAGGTATAGTAATAATAGTAACCGTTGGATTATTACTACTAAACACCAATATTAATAATCAAATCCAACCTTCTCAATCTCCTCCGGAAAATATTTCTAACCAAAAAGATCAAGATATCTCAATAATTGCCCAAAATCTTGAAATTCCATGGGAAATAACCTTTCTACCAAATGGAGATATTCTAACTACCGAAAGACAAGGAAGACTAATAAAGGTTTCTCCGGAGACTCAAGTAATTTCTGAAATTCAAGGAGTAAGACATGTCGGAGAAGGAGGATTACTAGGAATGGCTCTGCATCCTGATTTTGAAAATAACAACTATATTTACCTGTACTACACTACTCAGGAAAATAATCTTACAAATAAAGTGTCAAGATTTGCCTTTAAAGATAATAGTCTTTCCCAAGAAACATTAATTATTGATAATATTCCTGCATCACAAAATCATGATGGCGGAAGAATAGCTTTCGGACCAGATGGTCTGTTATATATAACCACAGGAGATTCCAACCAGCCAAGTCTGGCTCAAGACACCACTTCATTAGCGGGTAAGATTCTCAGAATAAACAGCGATGGTTCAATTCCCGACGATAACCCATTCGGCAATGAGATTTACTCATACGGTCACAGAAACCCGCAAGGTCTTGCCTGGGATAATGAAGGTAGGCTTTGGGTGACAGAACATGGGCCTTCAGGCGCTCAGTCTGGATTTGATGAAATTAATTTAATAATAAAAGGAGGCAATTTCGGCTGGCCGGAAATTACAGGAGACCAGCAAAAAGAAAATATGATCTCCCCCATTATTCAGTCCGGAGCAACAGAAACATGGGCACCAGCGGGAATAGTTTTTTTAAACGATAGCCTCTTTTTTACCGGTTTAAGAGGACAAACTTTGTATAAAGCTGAAATAATTAGCGGAGGTCAACTTAACCTTGAAAAATTTTTATCAAGCGAATATGGAAGGTTAAGGGCAATTGCAAAAGATAATAATGGTAATTTATACATATCCACAAGCAATCTGGACGGAAGAGGTTCTCCTAAGGCAAATGATGATAAAATCTTGAAAATAAGCAATTATTATATTGAAGATAATTTTTTCTAAATCCAAGACTTATATCTTAAATAAATTGCGAGGCATTCTTTATTTAAGATATAATTAAAGAATTAACTGTTAAAGAAATATGAATACTTTATTATTACTAATAATCGCCATATTGCTTCCGCCTTTAGCTGTATTTCTCACTGTTGGATTGACTCTTCATTTTTGGATAAATTTAATCTTAACCCTCTTGGGATGGGTTCCAGGAATATTACACGCAGTCTGGCTGATATTTTTAAGTTGATGATTCGGCTACTTAAGAAAAAATTTTATCAATCCCAATAATCCTGTTGCCAATTTAATGAAAGTCTGTTAATTTTTAAGAATGAACAATAGAATTTTATTTGCATTTTTACTCGGATTAATTTTTATTACAGGAGCATTTTTTATGAAAAATAATAATAGCCAATCTGATCTTTCAGGAGAAAAGCCGGTTGATACAATTAACTTAAGTCCAACTCAAAAAATGCAAAGATATACTCAACCTCCCAATATGCAAATCGACAGTTCTAAAAATTACAAAGCCATTATTAAAACAAGCAAGGGAGATATAACTATAGATCTAGCCGAAGACATGACCCCAATCACTGTTAATAATTTTATCTTTCTTGCCAAAGAAGGATTCTACGATGACACTATTTTCCACAGAATTATTGAGGGATTTATGATCCAAGGCGGAGACCCTTTAGGCAATGGCACCGGAGATCCTGGATATAAATTTGAAGACGAAGAATTTCAGGGAGAATACAGTAGAGGAACTTTAGCCATGGCTAATTCTGGACCGAATACCAACGGAAGCCAATTTTTCATTATGCATCAGGACAATCAACTTCCTCCTGACTACGTTATCTTTGGAAATGTTGTCGAAGGCATGGATGTAGTGGATAAAATCGCTAGTCAGCCCGTAAAAGCTGGTATGACAGGAGAGGAATCCTCACCTGTAACTCCTGATAAAATTCTCTCAATAGAAATTATTCAAGAGTAGTTTAGACCAGCCATTTATACCTTTAGTAATCCTTTCATGTAATATCTGTTAAAATATTGCATGAATAATAGTAAGACTAAGTTAACCAAGCCAAGAATTCCGACCGGATTTATGGAGCTACTTCCTGAAAAGCAAGTGGTCTTTAATGATATTCTCGATAAAATCCGTTCTTCTTATGAATTGTTTGGCTTTATACCAATTGATACCCCGTCGATGGAATACTCAGATATTCTTATGGCAAAAAGCGGCGGAGAAACAGAAAAACAGATCTATGAAATTTCCAAAGGCGATGATAAATATTGCTTAAGATTTGATTTAACTGTTCCTTTGGCAAGATATGTTGCTCAGAATATAAACAGTCTGGTATTTCCATTTAAAAGATATCAGATCGGAAAAGTTTATAGAGGTGAAAAACCGCAAAAAGGCAGGTTTAGAGAATTTTATCAGGCAGATATTGATATTATTGATAGAGATAAACTTGATTTAATTAATGACGCTGAAATTCCGGCAGTGATCAATCAGGTTTTTTCTACTCTTAATCTTTCTGATTTTATTATCAAAATCAGCAATAGGAAAATTCTCTCAGGACTATTGGAAGATTTCAAAGCGAAAAACAAAAACAAAATCCTGAGAACAATCGACAAGCTTCCCAAAATCGGCCAAGAAGAAACGACAAGATCATTAACAGATCTTGATTTGTCGCAAAAAGAGATTGATATCATTTTAACAATAGCGAAATTAAAAGGAAAAATTGAAGTTTTGGAAAAGATATCCGGATTTAGTTCAAACAAAGTTTTCCAAATAGGTATTGACGAGTTAAGAAAAGTAATTGGTTATCTTAATAAATATAATTTGCCTGAAGAGAATTATGAAATTGATCTCTCTATTACTAGAGGTCTAGATTACTACACCGGAACAGTCTACGAAACATTT
>DIVO01000044.1 GCA_002428285.1 Patescibacteria group bacterium UBA6130
TCTGATACAATCAGTTGTTGTACAAGACAACATGGGGGTTTTGTATGACTGTTCAAAAGTACCTTGAGCTTGCAAGAAGGGATCAATTGAATAAGAAGCAACATTGTTTGTGAGAACGTTAATTGTGTATATTAAAAAAATGCCTTTATCTAAAGAAGAAAAAGTTGAAGTTATAAATAAATTTGCTCAAGCCAAAGGAGACACGGGTTCTCCCGAGGTTCAGGTAGCCTTATTATCCGAGGAAATAGAGAAGTTGGCTGGTCACCTCAAAGAACATGCTAAAGATGTTTCTGCCAAAAGAGGCCTGCTTACCAAGATTGCCAAAAGGAGAAGACTACTGCGATATCTCTCGACCAGAAACTCTGAGAGATTCAATACCATTTTGAAAACTCTGGGATTGAAAGCATAAACCACTAAAGTAATGGAATTAAATCAATTAGCATCAAACAATATCTCACTTGAAGTAGCAGGAAGAAAGTTAACACTCTCCACCGGAGGTTTTGCCTTTCAGGCCGATGCTGCAGTTGTCGCTCAATATGGTGGCACGCAAATTTTAGCCACAGTTATCAAGGGTCCTTCAAAAGAAGATTTGGGATATTTTCCTTTGCAAGTTGAATATGTTGAGAGACTTTATGCCGGAGGAAAGATTAAGGGCAGCAGATGGGTAAAAAGAGATGGCAGAGGAGGAGACGAAACCGTATTAACAGCAAGGTTGATTGATAGAGCAATTCGTCCATTGTTTCCAGAAGGTTACTATCATGAAGTTCAGGTTGTTTTAACCACTCTTTCTGTTGATCAAGAGAACGATCCTGATTTTGTAGCCATGATTGCCGCCTCGGCAGCGTTGAGAATATCTGATGTTCCATGGAATGGTCCGGTAGGATCTGTAAAAGTTGGTTTCAAAGATGGAAGTCATTTTATTAACCCGGTCGAAGAAGAACTAGATTTTTCACAAATGAATTTAACTGTAGCGGTTGGTCCGAAGGGGATATTGATGCTTGAAGCGGGAAGCAACGAAGTAAAGGAAGAGGATTATATAAATTCAATTTTCGAAGGTGCCAAAGAAGCCGAAAAGATAATGGAGTTTATCGAAGATTTTGGCAAAAAATATGGTAAAGAAAAACATGAGTATATCTCCTTCTATCCTACAAAAGAACAAATACAAAAGATAGATAAAGTTGTTGGTTCAAAACTTGAGAAATTATTAAAAGAGCATGATGGAGAAAAAGTTGATCTGTCTGAAGTTATTCAGGAGGCAAAAGATGCCCTCATAGAAGAAATTAAACCTATCACCATTGATCTTGGCGTCAACAATCTTTTTAAAAAGAAGGTTAGAGACAAAATTCTCAATGATAAGAGACTTGATTCAAGAGATTATGACCAGGTGAGAGAACTTTCAGGTAAAGTAAATCTCCTTGCCCGAACTCATGGTTCTGCAATATTCCAGAGAGGTTTGACTCAAGTAATGACAGTTACCACCTTGGGAGCCCCTTCTTTAAAACAGCTTATTGAAAGCCCTGAAGGAGAAGAAACAAAAAGATATATTCATCATTATTCTATGCCGGGTTATTCTGTAGGAGAAGTTGGGAGATTCGGATGGCCAGGCAGAAGAGAAATAGGTCATGGAGCTTTAGCAGAAAGGGCTTTGCTTCCAGTTATTCCTAGTGAAGACAAATTCCCTTACACCATTATGGTGGTATCTGAGGTTTTATCGTCAGATGGTTCAACTTCAATGGCTAGTGTCTGTGGTTCAACTTTATCATTAATGGATGCAGGAGTACCTATTACTTCTCCAGTCGCTGGAATTTCAATTGGGATGGTTAGAGATGGGAAGGGCTATAAACTTTTAACTGATATCGCCGGTATTGAAGATTTTAACGGTGATATGGATTTCAAAGTTGCAGGTACTAAAAATGGTATTACAGGAGTACAAGTAGATATTAAACTGGAAGGTTTGAGCAATGAAGTGGTTAAAGAAGCTTTTGAGAAAGCCAGATTGGCTCGAATGCAAATTCTTAAATTTATGCAGAAAGTCATCTCTTCTCCAAGAGTAGAAGTTTCCCAGTTTGCACCCAATATCGAAATGATGATTATCGAGCCTTCAATGATTGGTGAGTTAATTGGTCCTGGAGGTAGAGTGATTAAGAAAATTATTGAAGAAACAGGAGCTGAGATCAATGTGGAAGATGATGGATCAGTTTGTATTGTTGGTGTAAATTCTAAAGCTATTCAAGAAGCTAAGGATAAAATTGAAGCCGTAACTCATGTGGCTAAAGTTGGAGAAAAATTTTCAGGAGAAGTTAAGAGGATTCAGAATTTTGGGGCTTTTGTAGAATATTTACCAGGTAAAGATGGGCTTATCCATGTTTCTGATTTAGCCGATGGATTTGTTAAAGATCCGGCTTCATTGGTAAAAATTGGAGATAAGATAGACGTTGTTATTAAGGAAATTGACGAAGTGGGACGTGTTAACCTTAAGCCGATAACCCCTTTTCATGTTAGCTCTTCAGCTGGCATGGGTTTTCAGGAAAAATCTTTTGGTCAAAGACATGACAAAAATATGGTGAGCAATTTTTCTTCGAGATATTCAAAAGATAGAAAGCCTTCAAGAAAATAATTATTCTTGATTTTTGTAAATTTATTGAGAATAAGAATTTCTGAATTTTAATCCTAATTTTTAATAGACAGCGTCTTCCTTTGAGATTGGGAAAATGATATCATCTTTTATGGATGACAAAGATATGGTTAAAAATAGAGATTTGATCGAAAAGGGTATCGTTGATTTAAAAAATACGATTGACAAGACAAATTTGCCATCTGATTTGAAAGAAAGGCTTGCTCAAATGATTTTTCAGTTGGAAATGGTTAAGTCTTCGGAAAATTTTTTATCGGATTTTCAGAAAACTAAAGATTATATTGATTGGACGGTTTCTCTTCCCTGGGATAAATCGTCTAAGGATAATCTTGATATTGAAAAAGCCAAAAATACTCTTATAGAGAGTCATTATGGACTCGATGAGATAAAAATTAGGATTTTAGAGTATTTGTCTGTTTTAATATTACAAAACAAGAGAGGCAGTCAAGACACAATTAGAGCACCAATCTTATGTTTTGTGGGATTAGTTGGAACAGGAAAAACGACGATTGCAAAATCAATCGCCAAAGCCTTGGGGAGAGAATTTATAAGAATTCCTTTTGGAGGACTTGGTGACCCTTTTTATCTAAGGGGAAGATCAAGGTTTTATCCTTATGCGGAACCGGGACAGTTAATTAAAGGTTTAAGACAGGTTCAGACAAATAATCCGGTAATTTTACTTGATGAAATTGATAGGGTGGCAGACGATGCTCTTAACACCATTATGGGCGTGCTAGTAGAGTTACTAGACCCAGAACAGAATTGGGCATATACTGATCATTACTTGGATTTTCCATTTGATTTGTCTAAAGCTTTGTTTGTGGCAACTGCCAATAATACAAATAGAATTGCTACAGCGGTGCTAGACAAAATCGAGCCAATTAGCAT
>DIVO01000075.1 GCA_002428285.1 Patescibacteria group bacterium UBA6130
CTTTCTTTTGTTTTCCACTCCGTAAAAGCTAATTCTTTTAGGATTGAAAAAAAGTTCAAAAATTCCGGTTGGACCGTTTCTGTGCTTGGCTATCTCGCACTTAATCAACTCATTATTGTCTTCATCTTCTTTATATAAAAAGACAACAACATCGGCGTCTTGCTCAATACTTCCGCTTTCACGCAAGTCCGCCAACCTTGGCCTAGACATTCCCCTGGATTCCACTGCCCTTGATAGCTGGGAAAGGGCTAAAACAGGCACCTTAAGCTCTCTGGCTAAGTTTTTGAGTCCTTGAGAGATCTCAGCTACCTCTTGAACTCTGTTTTCGATATTTCTGCCTCTAATGAGTTGTAAGTAATCAACAATGATCAACTTTATTCCTGTATCTACCTGCAACCTTCTTGCCTTAGTCCTCATTTCCAAAACAGATAAGGCAGGTGTATCGTCTAAATATAATGGGGCTTCGGCCAATACTCCCATGGCATCAGAAAGTTTAGAAAAATCGTTGTCGTCCAACTTACCTATCTTCATTTTCCAAGCGTCAATATCTGCTTGCCTAACCAAAATCCTATCCACCAACTCCTCTTTGCTCATTTCCAAAGAAAAGTAACATACAGGAAGTTTCTTATCCACCGCCACATGTCTTGCCATATTTAAGGCAAAAGCACTTTTCCCAACACCAGGTCTAGCAGCCAAAATAACCAAGTTGCTGTCCTGCAAACCTGCTAAAGTGCTATCCATATCGTTAAAACCTGTAGACAGACCTCTTAATTCATCTCCCCTTTTCTGCAGTTCATCCAACCGGTCAAAGCTCTCAGCCAACACGTCTCTTAATGACAAAGGAATTCCTTTTAAATATTTCTGTGAGAGAGAAAAAACTGATTGTTCTGCCTCATCCATTGCCTGATCTGCAGACAAGGCTTCATTAAATGCTACTTCGTTAATTTTTGCAGCAGCTGATATAAGCTCTCTTTTGCTTGATAAGTTTTTAACAATTTGAGCATAATGTTCACAATGAGATGCCGTTGGGACTTGATTGGCAAGTTTGGTAAGATAAGAAGATCCGCCAATTTTTGTTAAAGACTTTTTCTCCTTCAATTTTTCAGAAACTGTTACTAAATCGATCGGAACTCTGTCTTCATATAATCTCAGCATGCAATCATAAACAATACCATGTGAAGGATTATAAAAATGATTAGGCAATAAAATTTCTGCCACATTAAAAATAGCATCCCTGTCGATTAGCAAAGCACCTAAAACAGAGGTTTCTGCTTCATCAGAATGAGGCGGTATCCTCTTTCCCAGGCTTGGAGTTTTATTGTTTTCCATATTTGCTTTATATTCTTGATGATACCGAGGGATTGAGAAGAACTATATTTTTCTCCTCTCCCAATTCCTGTGTATCTGCGATCTGCAACAAGTCGATGGGGTCAAGTTTTTCTTCATCAACCATATCAAGAAATCTCTTGCTCCATGAAAAACTTTTTAACTGCTCTTTAGAAAGTCTGACATCGCCTGCAGGAAAGGGAAAAATATATGCAGGAGAAAAGTGATTTAAAATTTTTTCGACTCTTTTTTCCCAATCTCCGTTTCCTTGAGTTATCCCAATAAATAAGAGATCTGTAGATGCCTCAGGAGCTTTTTCATATTCGTCATATTCATAAAGCCAAGTAATTCCCCTTCGATCAAGCATAAACCAAAAACCACCTTTAAATCCTTGGACTTCTACACCACTAACCTCATATTCCCCTGGTCCATAAAAAAATACTGGTTTCTTTTTCGTCGCTGACATTTTGGTAAACCTATTACCCAAAATCATGTCTACCTTAATTTTTGGGAANNTCCATCTTGCTTATTGAAAGGCTGAGTAACTACCAAGGCTTCTTTGCCTTTAAATAAAAATGATTGCCAGCCTATATATTTGATATCCATTTGTAATTTATTATGTAATTAAAACTATAATAACATGTTGTCCATCGTCGAATAATATATTTATTATTCCTCCCTAAAAGTCTAAGAACATTAATTATTTGATAATTTATCTTATCACGAAAGCATTGTTATGGACAATTATTTTAAGATAATTGTCTTTCATTAATAATAATTTTCTTTTTGGTGGTGAAATAGTTCATATTTCTTTAATAAATGTAATAAATAATGGAATTTCTATGTAATTTTAAAAAATATTATTATCTTAGTTGTTGACATTTGAGCTTAAGCCAACTATATTAGTATAAATGAAAAAGGAAGTCTTGCTTGCCATTATTATCGGAATTACTCTAGGTCTCATTATCATGGCCGGAGTGAAATTTAATAGTATTAAAAGTTTTATTACAAGTGATGAAAAACAAGCAACTATAGCTGATGCTGTTTCCCCTACTCCAACATCAACCATTACTCCTACCCCAAAATCAACCTACGCAATTTCAATTATCTCACCCGAAAATGAATCAATTATCGAAACATCATCATTTGACCTAATAGGTAAAACTTCCCCCTTATCAACTGTAGTTATCATCGCCGAGGAAGATGAAATTATTCTTCAATCAGGACCTCAGGGCGAGTTTGAAACTTCAGTTGACTTAATAGGAGGAGAAAATATAATAGAAATTACATCATATGACAGCCAAGGCGGTGAAGCAAAAACAAACTTAACGCTTACTTATACTACCGCTGATATATAAAAAAATTATGAATCAAAAATCCCTAATTATATTCCTAAGCGCACTTTTGCTTTTTTTAAGCATTAATTTCTCTCATGCTCAAACTCAAGAGCCAGATGATGAAGTGGTTCAAGGCGTCAGAGAGCAAATTCAAAAACAGGTAGAAGAAAGGGTGACAAGTCTTTTAGAGGAAAATAAAAAACGTGGTTGGTCTGGAACAATTATTAAATCTGATAATACTGGATTCCAAATCGATAATTCCTACACTAACACAACCAGAGAGGTTCTTGTAGATCCTGATACTTCAATTATTTCCGAAACCAGGCAAAATTTAGACATCGAAGACCTTACTGTCGGTAAAAAGATATTAGCCATGGGTTACTTGAACGGCGAAAACATTCTTGTCGGCAAGAGAGTTTTGGTAATTGGCGAAGATGATTCCCAAAGAAACCGCTTCCCCGCTTTTGGTACTTTATCAGATAAATCTATAAATGAAAAAATAATTACTGTAGTTTCTAACAAAGACAAAGATATTATTCTCCAACTAACAATTAATTCCAAAAGTACAGTAGAAACACTTGACGAAAATAAGGTTGACTATGATGATCTTGTTGCGGGAAGCAAAGTTGCTTTGGTCTATGAAGATAGCGAGGATGAAAAAATCGTTTTATCAATGAAGATCTTAGACAAAAACGATCAGCCCCAAGCAACTCCAACCTTGGCAGAAGAAAACTAGAAAATCATCTTAACAATATCCTTATCTATGCCTAAAAATAATTTTAAGTATGATATAATAAACCTGTCATG
This sequence comes from Patescibacteria group bacterium UBA6130, assembly GCA_002428285.1. Lineage (GTDB taxonomy): Bacteria > Patescibacteriota > Microgenomatia > UBA12405 > UBA6130 > UBA6130. The sequence continues at coordinate 3,471 of DIVO01000075.1, forward strand.
AAAACCAATATACATCCTAAATATTATGAAAATGCTAAGGTAACCTGTCAATGCGGTTACGCTTTCGAAACTGGTTCAACCAAACCAGAAATTCATGTGGAAATCTGTTCTCAGTGTCATCCTTTTTATACTGGACAAACTAAATTTGTTGACACTCAAGGAAGAATAGATAGGTTCAAAGCCAAAGTCGAAAAAGCCAAAGAAAGAAACAATAAAACATCAGCTAAAGCAAAAAAGAGCAAAAGCAAGTAATGACCGGAGAATTTAACAAAGCTATTATCGAAGCCAGAGCAGGAACCGGAGGTCTCGAAGCCAAACTTTGGGCAGAGGAACTTCTAAATCTTTATCAGAGATATGCTCAAAACAAAAATCTATCTGTAACCCGTATCGACGAAAACACAATCCAAATAACAGGCCAAAACGCATTTGAATTATTTAAAAATGAAACGGGCGTCCACCGAGTCCAAAGAATCCCTGAAACTGAAAAAAGGGGGAGGATTCAAACTTCCACTGCTATAATTGTTGTAATGCCTGAAATCTCAGCCCAAGAGGTGGAGATAAAACCTGAAGATATCCAACTGGAATCTTACAGAGCTGGCGGTCACGGCGGTCAAAACGTCAACAAAGTCGAAACAGCTGTAAGAATTAAACATCTTCCTTCTGGTATTGTTATTACTTCTCAGCAGGAAAGACAGCAAGAAAAAAACAAACAAATTGCTCTAAGCCTTTTAAGATCTAAGTTATGGCAGATTCAACAAGAAAAAAAAGACAGCGCTATTTCTCAATACCAATCTCAAGCTGGTTTTGGCGATAGATCAGAAAAAATCAGAACATATAATTTCCCACAAGACAGAGCAACAGATCATCGTACAGGAAAAACCATAAGAGGACTTAAACAACTTATGTCCGGAGATTTGGATAAACTAAGATAATTTATTTTTCAATTTCACTATCTTTACTGTCTGCCCTCGAGAGTTACTTTTAAATCCATCTCTTCCCCATCACGCCACACTATTGTATTCACAATATCACCAATCTTTTTTGAATTAATTATTTGAGCAAGTTCAGGAGCATTGTCATCTAATCTGATCCCATCAAAACTAAGAATTATATCTTCCTGTAAAATTCCGGCATTATCAGCCGATGAATTAGCAATAACCTCAGTAACATAAATTCCCTGAGGAACTTCATTTACTAAAGCAGATTGTTTGGAAATCTTATAATAGCGGACTCCCAAGAAAGGACGATTGAATTCTCCGGTCTGCCTGAAGTTTGCAACAGATTCTTTAACCACGTTAATGGGAATGGCAAAAGCGATATTTTGTCCGGATTGAGCCACAGCTACATTGACTCCAATAACATGACCTAAAGAATTTAGCAAAGGTCCGCCTGAATTTCCAGGGTTAATAGCCGCATCCGTCTGAATAACATCATCAATTCTCTCGACAAATCCCTCATAGGGGGAACCTGCTGTAATCCCTCTGCCCAATCCCGATATCACACCTGAGGTGACGGTTTGCCTAAATTCTCCTAAAGCTGTGCCAATAGCTATAGCTAATTGACCTACCTTCAAGTCAGATGAATCACCAAGATCAATTGCTGGCAAATTAGCATTTACTTTTAATATGGCCAAATCATTAACGGGATCACGATAAATGTTTTCAACCTTATAAACCTCATTAGTATCGGTTACTATTCGATATTCAGCATCCACATCACTAACAACGTGTTTATTTGTTACAATCAAACCGCTTTCATCGACCACAAAACCAGTACCAATATCTTCTTCTATTTGTCTTTGTTCAAATTCACTGCCAAAAAATCCAAAGGGATCAAATGGAATAACACCCAATGATCCGGGGACAGATTGAACAGTGCTGATGCTTACAGTTACCACTGAAGGGGCAACCTTCTCAACCACATCAGACACAACTGATTCCTCATGCACCACAACAACTTCAACGTCACCGGAACCAGGATTAAGCCGGGAAATAAATGGCAGATTGGATATCACCGGAAGACCAAAAACCCTATCAATAAAACCGCCCAAAAAAAAGACGACTACAAAAAGCATGCCTAACAACAAACCGGAAAAAAATAGACGTAAACTTTCGCTTTTCATATTAGTTTAATCTTTTGTTAAAAATTTTAACCCAAAACTTTTTCAAAGACAAGACAGTTTTTTTACTTTACTATTTCCTGCATAGCTCTTTCAAGGATAAGATCATTACCCTGATCGTCCAACTTGTCTTCTTCCTTAATATCTGGATCAACTCCGGTTTTGTCTATGCTCATACCTCCGGGTAAAAGCCAGCGAGAAACAGTGATATGCAATCCCGAATCCCCCGGCAACTCTTGAGGCTCTTGGACTGTGCCTTTACCAAAGGTTGTTTGTCCCACTAAAATTGCTCTGTTGTGTTTCTGTAATGCTCCTGCCAAAATCTCCGATGCCGAAGCAGAACCCTCGTTAACAAGCACAACTAATGGAACATCGATCAGCTTACCCTTTCGATTGACATTATAAAATTCTTTGTGCCCATTACTATATTCCTGCTCAACCACCACCCCTGAAGATAAAAATTCACTTGCCAAAAAAACTGCCCCGCTTAAATAACCACCCGGATTATTCCTTAAATCCATTATTACTCCTCCAAAATTAGGATCGTTTTGCATAGAAGAAATATTATTCAGCCAGTCAAACCACTGCTCCTCTAAAGACTCGCTAAACCTATATACCTGAACATAAGATACTGTTTTCCCATCTTTTTGGATGTTTTCATATACAACTGTTGGAACTGTTATTACACCTCTCTCAATTCCAACTTCAAAAGCTTCATCGACACCATCTCTAAAAAGAGTTAAAAATACCTTCGTTCCGGCTTTGCCTCGAATAATTTGGACCGCCTCAGGCAAAGATAATTTTTCAGTGGTCATGTTAATATTGTTTGATTCGTCTTTTATTTCCAAAATCTTATCTCCCGCTTTAACTCCGGCATCTTTTGCAGGAGTATTATCCAAAGGAGAAACAACAGCTAAAATGCCATCTTTATATCCAAGCTGGATGCCTACACCGCCAAACTCACCTGACAAATCCTCCTGGGTAACCTTGTTTTGGTCAGGAGCTAGAAAAACAGTATAGGGATCATCTAGCGCCGACACCATTCCCGAAATAGCACCATAAATCATTTCCTGTTTATCTATCTTTGAAGAATCGAGATATTTGCTTTCCAGCAAATTCCAAACATACCAAAACAAATCGAGATCAGCCTGGGAATTAAAAGAAGCCTCTCGTTGAAAATTATTACTAGTAATATACTGACTTAGGGTTCGGCCTTCCCTTCCCAGTCTATACCCTGCTGCTCCTCCTAAAATAAGCAGAAATATAACTAACGACAAGCTTCTGATAACAGCCAACAACTTTTTGGGTGAAATTTTTTTATTCATACTTATGAAATCAATTAGCACAAATTAAAATTCGCTTTTGAGCCAAATCAAGAAGAACGGTTCTGCCTTCAAAATCTGGAGTCATCTGTTCGTTTTTGATAAGAAATATTGGTAAGCAGTCTTCCCTTTCATCTGCTCGGCAGGCTATTACTGCTTTAATTCCAAGTGCCTGAGCTTTTGCTATAAACATTAAATCAGCTTTATCTACCATTATAATTTTGCCTTCAAATCCGCTGTTTAAAGCAGAGTAGGGATCCTGACCTAAAACAGTTAACTCTCCCCAAATTTTTCCACTGCCGATACTCTCTCCTTCTAAAACATCAGCATCGAAAGAGATTTTAATTTTATCATCATCAACTTCTTCAATGGTACCATCAACCGGTGAAATAATTTCTTTGTGTTTTTTTGCTTCTATCTTTATTTTCCCACTGCTTCTATCAATACCCAAAAGTTTACCATCTACTCCGGAAATATATTCCTCTTCTCCGCTTTTATTTTCTTTCCGTGCAATAACCTCACCTTTAGAAAATTCCGAGGAGATAGCCAAGAGTAAGTGTTTGTCTATATCTTTTGGTTTGATCGAAAGCGCTGAAGCCACATCAAGCTCAATTTCTTTTTTTGAATGATATTTAGCCAGCACATCTCCCTTTTTAACCCTATCTGATTTACTTACTTCAATTTTTGGATGTTTATGATTTAGCTTTAAAACCCAATATGATTTAGTTGTTTTTGTTTTTCCCATACTTTAACAGTTTAAACCAGAATATCAGTATTTACAACAAACAACTTACGACCTTATGCTTGTGATTTTCTTGAAAAATTAAGCCACGTAAGGCAAAAGAGCTAGATGCCTAGCGTGCTTAATGGCATGGGTGGCTTTTTTTTGATGCCTAGCACAAAGCCCGGTGTAAGATCGAGGCAAAATTCTTCCTCTGGGAGAAAGAAGCTGACCCAAAACCTCTGATTCTTTCCAATTGGGAGAAGTTTTATTCAAGCAAAAACTACAGTCCTTTGCTATTGGTTTTTTTATTATTCTTTTTTTTCTGTTCATATTTTATTTTCCTTAAAAAGGCATCTCTTCCTCACCTTGTTCTTCAGACTCTGAGGATTGTTTCTCTTTTCCCTCTTCTTTAACCGGTTTGATAGCTTCCTGACCTTCATCGGCAGGAATATTATCATATTCATCTGAGTTATTTTTAACTTCAGAAACGTCACCATCAAAATCACCGCTCTTGCTTCGATCTAAAACAATCATATCCTCAGCCACAACTTCTGTTGTTTGTCTTTGATTGCCTTCATTATCATTCCATTCCCTGTATTGAATTCTCCCCTCAATATATACTCTTGATCCCTTTTGAATTAATTGGGAACAAAGCTCTGCTAATTTATTCCAAACAACAACTCTGTGAAATTGAGCTTCATCTTTAGTATCTCCGCCCTGTGTTTTCCATCTTCGATTGGTTGCAAGACCAAAAGTAGCTACTGCTGTTCCCGAAGGTGTATATCGTAATTCGGGATCTCTTGTTAAATTACCAATTAACATTACCTTATTAAGACATCTTCCGGCCATTACTCCTCCTTATACCTTTGTTTTATAAAAATTATTAACCTTAAGATTTTTTCTTTAATAATAAATATCGCAAGATATTTTTATCTCTGTTGATGTAGGTGTAAAAATCATTTAGACCTAAGCCCGAAGAGATAAAAGTAAAGATATTATATAAACCACTTGTTTTTTTATCGATAGGATAGGCAAAATCCTTTACGCCCATCTCTTTATAAGAAACATCTTCTGCCTTTGCTTTAATCAACTCTTTCTTAATCGATTCAAGAAGCGACTTAACTTGACTTTTATCTAGCTCTTTACCAGAAACAACTACTAATTCATATTTGATTTTTTTGTTTTCTGTCTTTTTATTCATTTGTTTTATACAGTGCTACCCTTAAATTAATGTAATTGACCAGCTTGATTATACGATCAATAAGTATGATCGTCAAGATCAGGAAAAACCTCAACATTGCCATCAGTGTCAGAAACTACCCAACCTTTCCGTTTAATCTCATCTCTTATTTTATCGGCCTTCTCATAATCGCCCTTAGATCTTAGCTTATTTCTATTATCAACAAGCTTCTTGATTTCCTCAGAAACAGAAAAATTCCAATCTACTAAATTTAATCCAAAAACCTTATCAGCCATAGTTATAAGTTCAAGCTTATCTCCCAATTTTACATCTGAGTCTAAAATCTCCCAGATATAAGCTAAAGCTTGAGGTGTTCCTATGTCATTATTCAATTTTTCCAGTAAATTGTTCTTTAATATTTTTACTTTCTTTTCATCTTTTGACTCTGCATTTTTTTTCAATCTCCAAACAGCCAATCTCAAACGGTTAAGAGCTTTTTGGGCATTTTTTAATGATTCAAAAGTGAAATTAATTGGGCTGGTGTAATGATTGCTCAAGGTCAGATATCTAAAAGCTAAAGGCTCATAACCCTCTTTCTCCAAATCACTCAATAAATAATAATTGCCCTTAGACTTCCCCATTTTTTCTCCATCGACAAGCATAAATCTTATGTGTACCCAATAATTAACAAATTTCTTGCCTGTAAAACCTTCGGATTGGGCAATTTCATTTTCATGATGGGGGAAAATATTATCTTCCCCTCCAGAATGAATATCAATACTTTCTCCTAAAGTGTCAAGGCTCATGGCACTACATTCAATGTGCCAACCGGGATAACCTACCCCCCAAGGAGAATTCCATTTCATTAAATGCTTGTCGTCCTTAATCCACAAAGAAAAATCATAGGGGCTTCTCTTGCCTTTTATGGGTTCAAGCCTAGCCCCGGATCTCAGCTGATCAAGGGTTTTGTCTGATAGTTTTCCATAAGACTTAAACTTCTCTACATCAAAACATACTCTATCGGGAAGTTCATACCCAAAACCTTTTTTTATCAAGCCTTCAATTATCTTTATCATTTGGGGAATATACTCTGTAGCTTTTGTGACAACTACAGGATCAAGTATGTTAAGTTTTTTTCTGTCTTTAAAATAGGCCTGAGTATAAAATTGAGCGATTTGTTCAGGGGTTTTGCCTTCTTTTTTGGCGGCTTTTTCAATCTTATCTTCTCCTGTGTCCGCCGCCAACAGATCGTCTTGGGTTAAGTGACCAACATCAGTTATATTTAAAACCTGCTTAACTGTGTAACCATTAAGCTCTAATATCCTTCTTAGATAATCGGAAACTAAATATCTCCACATATTTCCTATGGAGGCATGAGAATAAACAGTGGGACCGCAATCATACATTCTAACAAAATCCTTTTTTAAGGGTTTAAACTCTTTTTTTCTTTTTTCGAAAGTATCGTATAAATTGATGATCACGTGTATATTTTAAGATATGATACCATGAGATTTGTTACGTATAAAAAAATATAAATCTTGTTATGTTTGGAACACCTTAGACAAAGAAACTTATTCTCTCTGTCTCAACTGGTCAGGTGAACTTTTTTTCTTAGTGGCAACTTGAGGGTTTACACCCTTTGCAGGAGCTGAACTTGGCAAAATATCAAAACTTTCTTCCTCTATCATTTTTGCTTCTTCTTCTCTTTTGGCTTTAAGTTGAGCTAAAAACTCTTCTTCTTGTTTGTTTTTTTCTTCTTTTACTTGCCTAACCTGCTTTATCTCTGCCTCCACATCTCTGGGCTGTTTTGGTTTGGTTTGTTTTTCGCTTCCGACAATACCACCATCGACAGAATTTTGTCTTTTTTGATTTTGATCCCCTGAAGTCGACGAAGACAATCCCTTTTCTAAAGCCTCGGGTATTTCCTTAACAAGGTCTTTAAATCCATCTTTAACACCAGATGCAATACTTCCCTCAGAATATGGTTTAAATCCAGGTTTATCTGCCATCAATTCTTAATTTTAACATTTTTAAAACTATTTTCCTAAAGCTGCCTTCTTCCCTCAAGAGCTTGAACTAAAGTTCCAGGGTCAGCATAATCCAAATCCGCTCCCATTGGCAAACCATGACCAATTCTAGTCACTAAAACTCCCTTGCCGTCTTCATCAATCTTTTTTTTGAGATACATAGCAGTTGCTTCTCCTTCTAATGTGGGATTGGTAGCAATTATTATTTCTTCAATCTCAGGATTATCTGAAATCTTATGCATAAGCTGTTCTACAGTCAACTCTTCAGGTCCAACTTGAGCTAAAGGATTAATTACCCCACCCAATACATGATATACCCCAGTATATTTACCAGTACTTTCGATAGCTAAAACATCCAAAACTCTTTCCACCACACAAATCCTGTTTTTATTTCTCTTCTCCGACGAGCAAATTCTACAAGGGTCAGAATCATCAAGATTAAAACAAATAGAACAAGTCTTTACTTCGTTTTTAAGCTGATTAACAGCCGTACTAAATTCATCCAAAAATGATTGAGGGGTCTGAAATAAATATAAAGCCAGTCTGGCAGCACTTTTTGGTCCTATGCCAGGTAATCTGTCAAAAAAAGAAATTAGGCTTTTTAACCCTTTAGGAAGAGAAGATTCCACGAGTATGTCCTTATTTCATGCCAAATAAATCACCCAAAAGAGCCTGGGTTTCTTTAGCGGCTGCTTTTTGAGTTTTATCGATAGCTTTATTTAAAGTATCTATTATTCTTTGATCTTTTCTGCCATTAATAACCAAATCTTTTATTTTAAAGTCCCCTCCCATGGTAACTTTCACGTCATTCTCTTCGACTTCAATATTCATTTTTGCCAGCTTCTTTTGCTGAGCTCTAAGTTCCAACATTTTTTTGCCTTGATCAAAAATATTCATGATTCTCCTTTTTATATATTTTAAAATTATATTAAATCACTTTCCAAAAATTTCTTTAGCTTGTTCATAAAGATCGTCCGTCGGTGGCTTACTTTTACTATCTTTCTGAGCTAAAGTACAAAAGACTTTCCAAGGAAAACCCAAAACCTTCTTTATACCGTCTTCAATTATTCTCCTGTTTCTTTCCTCCTCAAGTTTTTGCTTATGAAAAGGATAAAAAACCTCAATGGTTATTCTGCCTTCGTTTAATTCTGTTGGACGGCATGCCCTTAAAAGCGCCTCAACTGAATGGTTCATGGGTTTAACTGCCTGCAGAATTTCAGGCCATTTATCGATAAAATCTTTTAATTGAGCCGTGTCTCCCAAGCCCAGCGACGCTTCAGAGTTTACCTCACTGTCTGTCTCTAAGTCAATTGCTTTTGACCCGCTTAAAGACTTCTTTTTTATTCTCTTTGTCTGATAATTAGCAATCTTTGGCGTAGAATCTAATGCCTTATCAGCTTCAGGTCCAGAGGAATCTCCTTTTGAAAATACTGAGTCACAGATAAGTATTTGTAATGGCAGGGAAGGAATGATCGCCTCTCTAAGCAGGTTAACTGTGTGCGCCAATCCCAATGACAAAGCGGTTAGCGAATTCAAATCTGAAATGGCCAATATATCGATATCCGTTTCTTCAGGCTTTGAAGCTCCGGTTTTCGCAATTATTAATTTCTGAACATACTCCATCATTCCTCGCAAATACTCATGCCAATCAGCTCCCTCATTTTCCAATTCCTTCGTCAGTTTTAAAGCCGATTTTGTCTCACCCTTAATAATCATCTCAACCATTTTTTCAGGAGAAAGTTTAATCCACCTCCCTAAAAGATTTTCAGCTTTTTTATGGGTGATTTTTTTTCCTTCAGAAACAAACAATTGATAAAGCAGTTTATGGGCATCGCGAAAACTCCCTTGAGAAATTGAGGCAATAAGGTCAAGGGAGTTTTCTTCAATTTCTATATCTTCTCCCTCAACCGCTCTCGCCAAACATCTTTTTACCTCATCTTTGTTGGCTTTTTGGAAAACAACAGAGGTTAAGCGGGAAATAACCGTTTCGGGTACTTTTTCAGGATTAGTTGTACAAAAAATGAAATAAACATGTTCAGGGGGCTCTTCCAGAGTTTTTAGAATCGCATTGAAAGCTTCATTGGTTAACATATGAACTTCGTCAATAATATAAATCTTGTTTCTTGCCCTCAAGGGAGAAAGTCCAACTTTTTCTCTAAGTTGTCTGATATCATCAATTCCCCTATTGGAAGCAGCGTCAATTTCGATAATATCTAAATTAACTCCTTTTTCCGTAGCTAAACAAACGTCGCATTTATTACACGAATCAATCCCCTTTGGGTTCAAACAACCTAAAGTTTTTGCTAATATTCTGGCCGATGAAGTCTTTCCTGTCCCCTTTGGTCCGCTAAACAAAAAAGCATGGGGCATATCTTTGCTTTTTAGATTGCTGGTCAACATCTCCCGAGCCGAAGCACAATCAAGTTCTGAAATAGTTTTTGGTCTGTATTTTAGATAAAAAGCGTCCATCATTCTGACAAATCATTGACTAAATTTTTTATTCCGTGTTCGTATAGTTCTTCCAAAACTTCGTCAACCATCCTATTTTCTTCAATGGCTCTTTCTCTTGCCTGGGGAAAACAGATCAACAAATCCCCAATTAGTTTTTTATCCCCCACTCTTTCGCCTTTTTGGGGAAAACTTAAAACCTCAGGAATATAATCCATTTTTCTATAATCCTCGTTATATTGCTTAGCCTTTCTTTTTCCCACAAAAGCCACGCTAAGTTCATAGTCATCACCAATTCCACTTCTAGTTAGAATCTTTCTGATTTTTGACCTGACTTTCTTGTTATCAATCGGATAACGAGGATCTTTGCTGATAAGAATTCTCATGATTTGTCTAATTTTTGTTTTACTAACTGGGCAACTAAGGATCCATCTGCCTTACCCTGAACTTTAGCCATTACTTTACCCATAGCTGCGCCGAAATCATCATCTGCGACAACATTTTCTTCAATAATTTTTTCGAGTTCCTTCGCATCCATCATCTTAGGAAGATACTCTTTTAAAACGTTGATCTCATATTCTTCGTTTTCTGCCAGATCCTGTCTATCGCCTTTATTAAATAACTCTAAAGCCTCCTTTTTGCTCTTAAGCTCTTTATTCAATATTCTCAAAACCTCCTCTTCATCCACCTTACCACTGACACTGGATTCTTGAGCTTTTTGCAAAAGAGAAAGCAGATACCTTAAAGCCTGAGCTTTTTTAGTATCTCCACTTTTTAAAGCTCGTCTAGCATCTTCACGAATTTTTTCAAACATAGAATTATCCATTTGATCTTCTTTCATTTATATCAATACGGTGATCAATTTCTTTTTGTCTTTTATATCTCTTCCGAGAAGGTTTTTCATAGTGAACTTTTTCTCTGACTATATCAATAATTCCTTCCTCCATAAAAATTCTCCTAAATCTATTGATTAGTTCACCTTTTGATTCATTTCTTTTCCTCTTTACTACTATAGCCACGAAAAAAACACCTCCTTTCAAATAAATATTTCTATTAGTTACACCAAAACCGCATAATGCGGCTACTTAATTCTTAGTGTATCGTGCTTTGGTCAAAATGACAATATGAAATACTACGGATTTAAACCCGTAGTATTTTTTAACTGAATTTATAGTTTATTAAAAAAGCGGGTATATCCTAGATTAAAGAGGTTTATAGAGATGTAGATACCTAATATATTTAGAAGAAATACTACTGGCTATTTACTTCCAAGCATTTCAGCCAATCTCTGGTGTTAACTTGTCCATTTTTATCAAAATCATATGCAGCATCTGCCGTTCCAAATTTAGTGGAGAATTCATCGCTGTCGCACTGAGATACTAATTCCGAAGATCCTGCAGAGGAGGTCGATGATGGGGCCTGAGAAACCGTTGGCTTAGTAGTGGGAGAAGGAGAAGGTGTAATGGTAACTTTGGCTTCCTCAGTTTTTAAAGTGTAAGGTGTCCCGTTATTATCATAGATAACCTCCCCTACTCTAATTCTAAAATAATAGTTTGTGCTTGGTTTCAAAGGTGACAAAACCACCCTGTGAGTGTTGGATTCACTGCTCTCAACCGCCCTTAACAATAAACTTCCCTGGTTTGTGCCGTATTCAACAACTCCTATTGAGGGTTTATCGCTTTGCCAAGTTATCGTTGCCGAAGATTCCTGAGCAACAATCTTAACGTTTTTAGGCTCTACATCCAAAGAAGCACCGCTAAAATAAGTCTTTGCCACCCTCATACCCAATACAGCGGCAATACCAGCTAAGATTAAAATCAAAACAATCAAGACTATTTTTATATTTTTTCTCATTTTTTAAAGTATAACAAACAGTAAACCAATTCCTATTAAAAGACTTGCCAAAGATATAGCCCCCAAACCTACCGACATAAAACCCGTTTCAGGTAAAGCTGCTGGTGTTGTAGTTACACCAGCTGACTGAATTGTTGTTGGCTGAGGTGTGGCTGTTGACTGAAGAACAGAAGTTGGAATAGGTGTACTAGTAGGAACAGTTCCACTAGAAGTGATTGTATAACTTCCCGAACCATTTGAACCACAGACAATTAAATCTGCATCTATATTTCTTACCTGTGTTTGAAAATCATTTCCACATAAAAAATTTACTGTTGCTGTACCTGTGGCTTTGGCTGTAAAAGTAATCGTGATAACCTTGGCTTTCTGATCATTTGTGATAGCACTGTTGGTTGCAAAAATAAAATTCTTCATACTTCCTTCGGTTTGATCAACATTAAATACATAATCTGTATAATTGCCAAAGTATCCCTCGTCTTCGATGGCGGCTTGGGATGTTTCAAGCTTAGTCTTATCGTAAGTCATAATCAAATCCATAGTCTGGACATCTTTACCTTCAGGGTCAACCCAAACAGCAACATCAAAAGTGTCTCCAACGTTATAGTTTCCACTTGAAGGTTCAAGATATACAAACGCCGCCTCAGCTTTTTTGGGCAGGATTAAAAAGAAAAAAAGTACAATTGAAAAAGTAAATATTTTTTTCATTATTTTATTTACTACTATTAGTTTATTTCACCTCAACATTATAATTTTTGGTTTCAACTTCTACTTCTTCTAGAGTCTTATTATTTATTACCTTTGTGCCAGGGTTATTCTCGGTAGTCTTTTTAAAACTAACACTTACTTTTCCCTTAGTCAATGGCAAAAAACTAATCTCGGCCAAAATAGTTTTTTCGCCTTGAACAACTTGAGGTTCTTCGTCCAAGTTTACAAAGGAAAGAACTATTCTCCCCCTATCTTCTTCAACTAAATTTCGAGCAACGTTGCCAAATTTAGTTTCCTCGGTATTGACCTGTATTCCCGCAGTTTCACTGTCACCATCAACCAGCTGAATAGTTTTTGGATCATAATTTATGACCAAATCAACTCCAGCAACTTCCATCTCCTTAATTCCCTGAATCCCTAAAGTTAATGTTGAGAGCTTATTCTGTGTCAACTCAGCTTCACCTTCTAGATAAACTGCTATATCGGGTTCAGTAACTGGCTGTCTATTGATTATCGCCGGAGCTTTTAATAATTGATCAGAGGTTTTGTCGGTAAATTTTCCCATTACCCAAATACTCTCCCCTAAAATAAGCAGGCACAAAACTAAGACTGCCCAAAAAAACCCAGATCCTTCCTGTAGTGATTGTATGTTTTTAATTAATTTCATTATTATCTCCTTCAATTATTTATAATCACGCTGATTGCATCAACTTTAAAAAGAATCGTCATACCTCTCTGATAATGTTTTTAAAAACATTTGCATATCAGCTCCCGACACTCCCCCATCATAATTCAAATCAGCTATATCAACAATGCTTTCGCTGGCGCCAGTTTCCAATCCAGATTTAATTAAAATCATATCTGTCATGTCGACTACTCCATCTTGAATCCCAAAACTACCCTGTCCGGTTACATCTCCAGCAAGTAAAGGTAAGTAGGAAAAATCAAAATAATTATTTTCTCCGGTGTTTAAAGTTAAATTACCAGGACCAAAGCAGTATGCAGATTGACCGTCCTCACAGAATCTCATAGCAAGATGTTTAGGACCTTTTATACTCATTCTATAACCAGAACCCACAGGAACATTAGAGGCCACAAGCTTTCCAGTCAAAATTCCATTTGCATCAGAAGTAACAACCACATCGGCAAAATCATAAATATTTGAATCTTTAATTAGCCTCACTTGAACCACCTGGTTGGGAATTTGTCTGGCTACATTATCAAATCTAAGATAAAAGGTAACCACCGGATCTGAAGGAGCTGCAGTTACTGTAGGCTGAGGAGTTGAGGTTGGAAGAGGTGTTACTGTTGGCAAGGTTGACTTTGTCCAACTGCCACAACTTGTCCCAGTACCCAAACCAGTGTAATTAAACAAAAAGTCAATCTTTGTTATCGAGCTATAGGCAACATCAGACTCAAACACCCAGGAATAATCCGCTGCAGTCTGAACAACAATTGCTTCATTATCATAAACTACTCCGGTATTAGTTGTTATTTTTAAAGCAACATTTGAATAACCAACATCCGAAGATACGATAGACCTTGTTCCTCCTCCTGATTGAATAACCGAACTAAACTCTACCTCTGAAGTACAAGTAGATGGAGGTTGGGTCGGAGTAGTCGGAGCAGACCTGGTATAAGTAACAGTTTTAGTTTCAAGCGTATAGATCTCAATTAAATTCTCCGAACAAAGACCATCAATGGAAGCACAAGTACCAGAAAGACTGTTTGCTTTAGTGGAAACTGAAAAATTTGAACCGGGGGCAATACCATTAACATCAAATTTAACTAAGTCAACTTTTCCTTTATCTGCCATAGGAAATACAGCTCCAATTATACGAACCCCAGAAGCTGTCCTTTTCACCTCAAGAACCATATCCCCCTCGGCTGGTGGTTTAAAAAGAGCTTTCAAAGAAGCGTCATCTGGTGGCAGATCTAGATTATTAATATCTAAAAACAAATCATAACTAGTAACCATTTTTCCGGAAGGAACCATCACTCCAACAGATACTTCAAGAGATTCCTTATCGTAGGTCCCAGATATAGGAGTAAAAACAACCTGCATTTGGTTCCCGGCAGCACCTCTTCTTGTTTCCTGAACATTTTTTACCAAATAAACTCCTCCCAATAATCCAACAGCAATGACCAAAAATATTAATACTCTTAATACTAAGGTTTTATTTTCTATAAATTTATTCTGCATTTTATTATTTTGCTAAATATTTTTGTAACCAGTTATCAATATCATCTGCCACACCGCCAGAGCAGCTTAAATCTTCAGAAATTTGCTTCCACTGCATAATAAGAGAAAGAGAAAGATCTTTTAGGTCAACATTTTGATCGCAATTGTAATCTCCGGAATTTTTCATCGGCACCGCAACAGGATCAGAACACTTACAGGCTTTTAGTGAAGGGGATCCAGTTGAGGTTGGTTTTAAAGATGGAGTTGCCGTAGGTGTTTGAGCAGTTGGTTGAGGATAACCACAGTCTTTAAAAGATGAATATGTTAACCCCCCAGCAGGTCCATACTGATTGAGATCGCCATATTGAGTTGTCCAAGCTGTCCAATCGGTATATTCGGGACCACCTTTCCAAATGCCATATCTGTGCCATAAGGTCTTCCCATCAGACTGAAGAAGTGTTTGTTTTAACTTTCCGTCAGTTTGAACATATTCCACAAAAGATGAATATGTTAAATATCCTGGAGGTCCATACTGATTGAGATC
>DIVO01000012.1 GCA_002428285.1 Patescibacteria group bacterium UBA6130
CTTCAGAAGAAGAGCTTCCCCCAACTAAAGAATAAACTCCCCAACCTGAAAAAATACCTAAGATTGCGACTAAAGCAAAAATGCCTATTTTTTTATAAAAAACCTTGTTATTATCTTCTCCTGATAAATCGTGTCTGAGTATTTGAGGGCTATCTTGAAATTCTTCAGTCTCAAAATCGAGAGGTTTAATTAGATCGCCGTTATTTGTTTGTTGATTGTTTGTTTCTTCCATGTTGTTAGTAAAATTATAATAAATAGGTTAACATTTCAGTTTATCTTAATCACAAATGAGATACAAGTCAATTACTGAATGGAATCTAAAATGGGTGAGCAAAAACCTGCAATTACAGTCTAAGTTCTGCTTGAATAAATTTTTCCAAATCACCGGCTAAAACTGCATCGGTATTATTTGATTCTATGTTGGTTCTTAAATCTTTAACCAGTTTATAAGGATGTAAGACATAAGATCTTATCTGTCTTCCCCAGGAAGCCAAAGGATTTTCTCCCTTAAGCTTCATCTCTTCTTTTAGCCTTGCTTCTTCTTCCAATTCCCAAAGCTTTGCCGCCAACATTTGTAGGGCGATCTTTCTATTTTGAACCTGAAACCTCTCCGATTGCGACTGGACCACAATCCCAGTAGGAATATGTTTAATCCTAACAGCTGTTTCAACCTTATTAACATTTTGACCTCCATGCCCACCAGCCCTATAAGCTTCAAATTCAATTGTTTTGGGATCAATATCAGTTGCTTTTTCGTCCTCAATTAAGGGAAGAACTTCAACTTTGGCAAAAGAAGTTTGTCTTAAATTCTGGGCATTAAAAGGAGAAATACGAACCAGCCTGTGTATTCCCGCTTCTTTTTTCAGCAATCCATAAACCTGATACCCCTCAATCTTTATACTTACAGACTTTATTCCGGCTTCCTCTCCTGGAATCATGTCAATAACCGATGCTTTCCACTTCTTATTTTCTGCATACTTCATATACATTCTATGCAATATCGAAGACCAGTCCATGGCCTCAGTTCCACCTTGACCGGCATGAATTGAAAGAATCGCTCCGTGATTATCATATTTTCCCGATAAGAATGCTTGCTCTTCCAACTCCTCTACTATTTGAGACAAACCATCAATCTCTGCTTCTATTTCTAAAAGCATTTGATCATCTTCTCCAGCTTCATTGGCTAACTCCACAAGAGACTTCAGCTGACCAGTGATCTCCTCAAAGCTTTTAAGTTGTTTTTCGATCTGAGAAATCTCCTCAAAGATAGAGGCTGCTGTTTTTGGATTATCCCAAACATTTTCTTTTTGGCTTTCAGTTTTTAACTGAGCTAATTTTTGAGATTTTTCCGGAATATTGTATTTTTTCTTTAACGCTTCAATTTTATTTTGAAGTGATTCAAGTTTTTCCAATGTTTTATTCATTTTCAATTTTTTCGAGCAAATCATCGCACACTTGTATAATAATTTGTTTTTTAACCTCTTTGGTTTGTTTCCCTGGAAATCCAGAAATATCGTCCGTAGCTTGATCAACAGCTTCTTTCACCTGATTATAAACCTTGGTGTCTTCCAATGAATTTGACTCTTGATCAATCTTTTGCCCTATACTACTTCTTACGTCAGCAGGTATTATATTTACAATTTTTTCAACAACTTCTTCAATTTTATTTTTATCATCTAAGTCGTCCTGATTGGTTAGATCCGATAACACATCCTCTTGAACCTTATGACCTTTTACTTCACCAGAACTTATGTCTTTAGCAATATAAAATAATCCAAATGCCGCAAGAGACAAAAAGATAATCAGTCTTATCATAAAATGTTTTGAAATAGTGGCAGGTTTCATATATCTCATAAGCTATAATACCACGCTAGTTAATCTGACTGACCTCAGAAATAGATCAACTTTAAGAGTCTAACCAGCTATATTTTAGCATTATTAGCGCAAAAGCATTTCTTCTTCTCTTTCGGATTGAAGTTCCCAAAGATGTCGATACAAACCAGGTTTGTTTCTTAATTGACGATGGGTTCCCGTTTGAACAATTCTTCCCTTTTTTAACACAACTATCTTATCTGCTTTTTTAACTGTTGACAGCCTATGGGCAATAATTATCACTGTTTTGCCTTTAGAAACCTTCCAAAAAGCTTCCTGGATCAACTTTTCGGATTCGGAATCCAAATTGCTGGTTGCCTCATCAAAAATAATAATTTTCGGATCCACGATCATCATTCTGGCTATTGCCAATCTCTGCTTCTGTCCGCCGGATAACTTAATCCCTCTTTCTCCAACCTGAGTTTCGTATTTCTCAGGTAAAGTCATAATAAATTTATGTAGGTTGGCGAGTTTTGTAGCCCTGATTACCTTCTTCATATCAATTAGATCGTCACCATAAGCGATGTTATAAGCAATCGTATTATTAAACAAAATAGGCTCTTGAGGAACAACCCCCAGATAAGACCTTAAACTGCTTTTATTTAATTCCCTTATGTTTATCCCATCTATTAATACTCTGCCCCTGATCACATCAAAAAACCTTAAAATTATCTTTACAATTGTAGTTTTGCCTGCACCAGATTTTCCAATAAAAGCAACCGATTGCCCAGGTTTAATTACTAAAGAAAAATCCTTTAAGATATTAATCTTAGAGTCTGGATATTTGAAAAAAACATTTTCAAATTCAATCTTCCCTTTTATTTTTTTTAATTCTTTTGGATCTTCAGGATCTTTAACCAATATAGGGTTGTCTAAAATTGAAAGATATTTAACAATATCGGCATAATTAATGGCAATACTGCGGAATCTAAATAATAGCTCAAAAAATCTTGGGAAAAAACTCATAATATATCCCGCAATTAAAATAAAATCACCGGCAGATATAGCTTCTGAGACAAGCATTCTGATAGCAACATAAAATATTCCCAATATCCCAATGTTTACAGTTGTCCCAACTGCCAAGTCTATTTTCCTAAAAGAGTTAGCATAATTCCAAACCTTATCAAACCAATCCTTAAATTCAAATGATAATCTATCTTCTTCTTTTCTTTCTTTGGCAAAAAACTTGACCGTCTCATAATTCAAAAGATTGTCAGTAATAATGCCTGAAATATTATCTTCAACTTCATTGAATTCAACTCTCTTTCTGATATTGGCTTTAATAAGACCAACACCCAAGCTTCCAATCAATAAAATAATAACCAACAAAATTCCCACTAAAACTAGATTAATTTTGGCAAAAAAGAAGATTACAATAGCTAAATTAACAATAATGCTTAATATATCCTGATGGATTGAGGTAAAAAGGTTAAAAAAGGCACCATCTCCTCTTTTGAATGCGCTGATTAAACTTCCAGTGTTTTTATTGATATGATAGGCAAAATCAAGGTCCTGGATATGTCTGAATACCGCCAACCTCGCATCCCTAGATGCAGGAAATAAAACCTTGTCTGAAAAATAATAGGAAATCATATGAGTCCAGTTGGCAAAAATTCTTGTAAGAACAAAAACTATTAAAATTTGATAAATGAAAGACCAGTTTTCTTGAGGAATATTTTCAATGAATAACTTATAGAAATATGGGGTGAGATTATCCAGAATACTGCTTATAACAACAAAAGAGATAAAGACCGCAAACAGTCCCTTATATGGCAGAATAAATTTGTAGTATTTTTTTACAATTCCACGCATGAAAGTTATCTAAATGTTTATGTTAAAAATGGTATGACATTTTTCGCTTCTTGCCAATAGCTATTGTCACCTTTAATAAGTTTTCTCCAAAGCCAATATTCATATCCCCAAAGAAAAACGACGTCAATGTCCCAGGAATTAATCTTCTCTAAGTTTTTTTTAAAATCTTCAGGCATAAAGCTAGGTGGATTGTCAGAGTGGGCGACAAGCTCATCTGGCTCCCAAGGTTCACTTTGAAGCTCGGTAAGATAAATCTTTTTCCCTGAATTTCTGGCTTTATTAATTAATCCTGAAACCATTACTTGAGAATAATTCCTAACATAAGGAAAATACTTAAATACACCCTTAATAGTTGCCACCTTAAAATATATATTTAACCCTAAATTATCAAAATCTAGGTCTTTAATCTTATTCCAAAAAAATGGCATTGAAGCAACTCCGGCACCGAAATTCAAAGTAATCTCTCTCTTATCATTTTTTCTTATAACAGCTATCTCTTTCTGTAAAATTTCCGGAGAAATTCTCCAGCGCTTTTCCCCAAAAGGATTTAACGGTTCGTTTTCAACCTGCCAGGAATTAATGCAGGTAAATTTTTTAAGATGATTTACTGTTTTTTCCAGGTAAGGATACAGGTTGTCTGTAATCAATTTGTGATCAGGCTTAATAGTGCCAAGATATTTTAAATTAAATTCTTTCTTTATCCATTCGGGAAGATAATATTCCGGCCAACGCGGAGCCTTCATTCCAACAGTTAATAAAACTTTTACTTTATTTTTTTCAAAAAACTGCAAAAGCTCTTCTATCCGGCTAAAATCAAATTTGCCTTTTTCTTTCTCTATCTCATCCCAATAGCAACCTAACCTAACCCAGTTAAAACCAAGCTTAACGTATTGTTCAGCAGATTGCTTCACATCCAGCCCCAAATACTGTAAGTGCCTATGCGAAAATGTAGCTCCTAATTTCATATTTAGGCAATAATAACATGTAAAGTTAAGTTGTAGGAGTCTGGCTCCGTGTTTATTTTCAACACCCAAACACGGAGCCTTTTCTACCTCATCTTTGGACAAATCTTTCCAGCTCCTTAATACTGCCAAACCCTATGCTGTCAGGAATACGGGAATTATCAAGCATTCTTGCAGGAGTGATAACAAACTCTCCCCATTTGTCATTTATTTTGTCCAGCGCCTCAACCAAACTTTTCTTTTTATTCATATTTTCAAATATATTCAACTGGAGAGCCGAAGTTTTGCTTAAATTAAAACAAGAAACAGCTATTTTTCTGACAGGATGTCTTAATGGAGCTCTATATAGCAAACTAAAAGCTTCCTTATAAATGTCTTTAGAAGCAAAAGTTTCTATTTTCATTTTTTTACCTTGATGCCAATAAGAATGATTTTCGTACAAGAGACCTAAATGAATTCCTTGAGATACAAAACCGCCTTTTCTTAGCCTTCTGCCAACTTTTTGAGTAAGTTCAGATAGGATAGGCGCTATTTTATCTAAAGAATTTAATGACTGAGAAAGAGTATGCATATTTCCAAAGCTCTTGCGGGTGAAATCTACATCATCTATTTCCCACCCCCGAAGACGCAGATACCAATAATAGCCGGAAATCGACCTAAAAGCTGATTGAAGTAAATTTATATCGGCTTTATAAAAATCCACCACACTATAAACTCCAACACTATTAAGCCTTGCTGTCAGGCGCATGTTTATACCATGAAGATCAGGTAAAGTTAGACGATCATAAACACTCAAAAAATTGTTTATATTGATCTCATCCAAACCGTCAGGTTTTTTTAATCCCGAAGCAGTTTTTGCCAAAAACCTATTTGGACCTATACCCACAGAAACTGTCAGCCACTCCCCTATCTGATCTTTGATTTTTTGCTTTATTTCCTCAGCTGTTTTTACCATACCCCTATCAAAAGACGGATAACCTTCAAAATTAAGAGTAAATTCATCGATAGACTTAGGAACAACTTCATTGGTATAAAGCAAAAGTAAAGATCTGAGTTTTAAATGGACATCCCTATACTTGCAGGGGTCAGGAGGAAGAACTATCAGATCGGGATAAATGAGCTTCCCATCTCTAACTCTCATACCTACCTTAATACCTAACGCTTTGGCCTCTACAGAGGGAGCGACAATACATCCTGATGGAGTGGTATAAGCGGCCACGGCTATCGGTTTGCCACGCAACAAAGGGTTGGCTTGTTGTTCGATAGTGGCAAAACAGGAGTTGAGATCAATATGCATGATAGAAGAAGGCTTTTGATTGAAAACAAGATCATTCCGGTAGGCCATCAGATATCTCCTCCAGTTCCCAAAATAAATTATCAGTATTAAGGGAAAGCTTGAAAAAAATACCATCACTGGCTACAGAAAATATGTGATAGAGAGTTTTACCCTTGGTATAACGATGATGAAGACCAATCTCGTGTATGGGATAGACGATACCTTCCCAAACCACAGTCTGAGGCCAAACTTTGCGCTTTTTGTGATCAAAAGCAAGCTGGACAGAAACAGGGACTGAAACACGCTGAATCATATTTAAGAATAACCCGAAGAAAACCCGAAGTCAATATGCTTTTTAAAAAGGCTTAATCTTGAGTTCGTAAATTTGAGAAAAAATTTCTTCAATTTCTTGAGCTAATTCTTCAGTATCATCTGCATATAAGAAAGAGGCGGTTAAAGTGTAAATACTATCTCCCTTGATAAAAACTCTTTGCTTAATGCCAACTTTATCCGAACCGCTGAAATAGTAGCCGGAAAGTTCTCTTATATAGAAATTATTAATTTCTTGGGAAGATTCCGTTTCTATAACCAATGAAGATATAGCTCTTTTAGCTCCCCGGACAAGAGAATCAAGATATTCTGTTGGATTTTCAATTTCAGCGGTTGAAGAAACCAAAACAATAGTTGGCACCACTTCGGCTTCGATATCTTTTTGAGCTTTAAAAATCACATCTTCATCTCCTATCTCAAGCCAACCTTCCGGATAAGAAATTTCTTCAACAAGCGCAGGCGAAGGGGTTGGAAGATCGGTTATTTCATCAGCTGCATTGGAAGCAAGATACAAAATTACTCCAACAACTACAATTAACAGCAAAACCGATAAATAAGGTTTATTGCGAACATAAACTTGTTTACATTTTTCGTAAAGTTTTTTAGCCTCTTTAGTTATATTCATAATTTTTCTGCCTTAACAATCAATCTTAAACCATCTTTCCATGGATCACAGGTAACTAGGGTTAATCCAGGTGAATTTAGAGACTTTAAACTTGTCTGAGATACTCTGGCGATAGAAACAACCTTATAAACATCTTGTCTATCTCCTTCATTCCTTACTATGGTGTCACCTGATTTTAGATATCTAAGTTTAGCAAAAACATCAGAGGTATTATGACCATAAATCATATGTATATTTTCAGTTTTATTCTCGTAAATCTCTTTGTCTCCCAATAGCCATTCATTTCCTAAGCGCTCCCCTTCGTATAAATTTTTATTTAAGCCTAGTGAGGGAATAAATAAAGAAGCGTTAGTAATTCTTTTTCCTCCGGTAGGAAGGTTTTCGCTTGTATCATTGGGACTTGTTTTTGGCATCTTGTCTCCCAAGACCCTGCCTTCAAATGCCTCTTTAATTCCTTCTATTAATGGATTAAATTCTTGGGAGTTTTGTTCAGCAGTAGAAGTAATAATTCCATTTACGACTCCATTTCCGCCAACCGCAGAGGTCGTTGGTGTAGCAGTTGGCTGAGGAGTACTTGTCGCTTGCGGTCCAGGTGTACTTGTAGCTTCCGGTCCCGGAGTATTTGTAGGTCCAGGAATCGGTGTATTTGTTGGTCTAGGAGTTGGGGTATTTGTGGGAGTGGGATTAATCTTGGTCGGTGTTGGAGTTAAAGTCAATGTGGATGTAAGAGTTGGTGAAGGGGTGGGACTAAAAGGAGTCGGAGTAACCGTAGGTTTTGTTGTAGGGGTTGCCTCTGGCAAAGTCGGCGTAGGTGTTGGAATTTCTGTTATTGTCGGACATGGAAAACAGGTTGGTCTGCA
This sequence comes from Patescibacteria group bacterium UBA6130, assembly GCA_002428285.1. Taxonomy (GTDB): domain Bacteria; phylum Patescibacteriota; class Microgenomatia; order UBA12405; family UBA6130; genus UBA6130. The sequence goes on from DIVO01000012.1 coordinate 7,738, forward strand.
ATAAGGAGTTGTTGTGGGAAATATTGTTGGACAACCCGGGCAATTACAATCATAAAATTCACAATCATAATCACAAGCGCCAGCTAAAATATTTAGATCGTTTTCAGCTGACAACCAATTAAATTCAATCCTTCCAGGTGCAAAATGGATACCGGAAAGAAAAAAATTAAGAAACATAAGGGAGATAATAATTGAAACAACTCTTCGAATTTTCTTAGGTAAATTCGTTTCCATATGTATAATTATTTATATCATAATCGAACTAAAAATACCAGAATATTAACTATTAACAATTCAATAGAAGTGCTAAAACTGGCAAAAAAGAGTCGATGGCTCAAGCCAATGCCTACCACTCTTTTCAATAAGCTGGTCTGCTTGCTTTGGACCCCAAGAACCTTTGGGATAAATAAACGGTTTTTTCTTTTGTGAAAAAGAGTCGGCAAACATCCATTGAGCTTCTATTTCAGGCGCATCATTAAAAAATGTCTGATCACCTTTTAAAACATCATACAAAAGCCTTTCATATGGATCCATGGGTTCGCCGGGAAGATTTCTGTGACAAAATTGCATAAAAGAAGGTGTCAATTTTCTTTCGTAGCCATGGCTTCTTACTAAAACTTTTAATATTATTCCTTCATTGGGCTGAATTCGATAAATCAAGGCATTCTGTCCACTTGAACAATCTTGAGTATTTAGAATTCTTTTGGCTGATGATTTAAAAACTATTGCAACTTCAGTCACTGTTCTAGCAAGCATCTTGCCAGCTCTAATAAAAATCGGAACACCTTCAAACCTTTTATTGTCAATATACGTCTCCAAAGCAAAAAAAGTTTCAGTGGTTGAATTCTCTATAACATTTTCTTCTTTAAGGTAATTTTCATATTGTCCAAAAACAACACTTTCTGGCTCTGGTATTAGACTCTTAATAAGCTTAACCCTTTCGGAGGTAATATCTTTATTGCTAAAGTTTTTAGGTTCTTTCATGGTAATTAAGGCTAACATTTGCAGGATATGGTTTTGACCAACATCTTTTAAAGCGCCTACATTATCATAGTAATTTCCCCTCTTGCCGATTCCATATTCCTCAGCAGATGTAATCTGAATATGGTCAACAAATTCATTATTCATTAGAGGCTCGAATATGCAGTTACCAAACCTAAAATCAAGAATATTCTGCAAAGTTTCCTTGCCGAGATAATGATCTAAACGATAAACCTGATCTTCATCGAAATACTTTAACAAAAGACTGTTTAGTTCTTGAGCGCTTTTTAAATTGTTCCCCAATGGCTTTTCCACCACAACTCTTGACCAGCCGGTTTTTTGCCTTGATAAACCATGCTTGATTAAATTGTTAAAAATTATTTTATACAAATCAGGATATACAGCTAAGTAAAATATTTTTTTAGATGATTTTACACTCTGTTTTAATTTTTCGAATAAAACAGGATCATTGACATCTCCGCTTAGATAACTGATTCTTCCAAGAAGATCATCAGCAATCCTGGGATCTACCTCATGATTATGATGGGGAGATTTTGTATTTAAAATACTGTTAATGTATAACCTAAATTCCTTTGGTCCAATTTCTTTGCGGCCAATGCCTATTACAGAAAAATCATCTGGCAGCAAACCATCTTTTTCCAAATCATATAAAGCAGGAATAAGTTTAATTTGAGCTAAATTGCTAGTTACGCCAAAAATTATCAACTTCAATTTCATTTTTAGCTTGGCATCTCCGGGTAATGACACTTCTTCCATTTTTTGCCCGAACCACACCAGCAAGGATCGTTTCTGCCAATTTTTATTTGACCGGAAACTACCGGCCTTGACCTAACAGCTGACTCAGAATTTTGGAGCATATCACTCTTCTCCCTAACAACCGCCTGCTGACCGGGTAAATCAACTTCGCCCCTACCCTCTTCAATCCTGGAAGGCCTTGAAATAGAAGTTTGGACAACTTGAACTCTAAATAATCTTCTGGAAAAATGAAAGTCAATTTTATCCAAAAGAGCCTGGAACATGGTAAAACTTTCCTTACGATATTCTACAAGAGGATCTCTCTGACCATAACCCCTCAATCTTACCCCATCTTTCAGATTTTCTAAAGCCGTTAAGTGATCTACCCAAAGATTATCAAGAGTAAAAAGCAAAATTGATTTTTCGATATCCCTCAGCACTTTATCATCAAATTCTCCCTCTCTTTGTTCGAGTCTTTCCTTAACAATTGCCCAAGACTCGGATTCAATTTCCTCAACTGAGGAAATTTTATTTAGCCTTTGAGAAATTTCACCCCTCTGACCTGCATCCTCAACTGCCAAAATTTCCGCTAAAGCAAGCATAATTTTTTCTTTATCGGGAACCAAAGTAACAGGATCAATTGACATGCTGACAGTGTTTCTCGCCTCTTTCTCCATTATTCTTATCGCTTCTTGCTTTATTTTTTCAGGCTCGGAAGAAAACCAATCTAAATATTTATCCCTCTTGGAATAAACAACTTCCCTTTGTCTGTTGACAACATCGTCAAATTCAACCAAACTCTTCCTGATATCAAAATTAAATCCTTCCACCTTAACCTGAATCTGCTCTAAAACTTTTGTGACCATAGAATGAGAAATCGGCATGCTGTCGGGGATATTCATTCTTCCCATCATATTGGCAATTTGATCCCCTCCGAATACTCGCATCAAATCATCTTCAAGACTAACAAAAAATTGGGTAAGCCCAGGATCACCCTGTCTACCCGATCTTCCTCTTAGCTGATTATCAATTCTTCGAGCTTCGTGTTTTTCGGTACCATAAACATAAAGACCTCCCAGCTCAACAACCTTATCATGTTTTTTCTGCCAGTCCTTTTGTTTTTGTTCAAAATNNTATTTGACCACCCAATACAATATCAACTCCTCTTCCTGCCATATTGGTAGCCACGGTAACAGCTCCTAATGCCCCTGCTTGCGAAATGATCTTTGCCTCTCTTAAATGGTTCTTGGCATTTAATATTTCATGAGGGATTTTCTTTTTACTCAACAATCTGCCGACAATTTCATTTTTTTCAATAGAAGTTGTTCCGATTAAAATAGGTGCTCCTTTTTTGTGAATTTTTTCAATCTCTGAGGCTAAAGCCGCATATTTTGCCTGCTGAGATTTATAAACCAAATCAGGAAGATCATCTCTTCTAATTGGTTTATTGGTGGGAAACACAACTACCTCTAAATCATATATTTTCTTAAACTCTTCCGCTTCGGTGGCTGCAGTGCCCGTCATACCGGAAAGGTTTTTATATAATCTAAAATAGTTTTGAAAAGTAATTGTTGCCCAAGTCCTGCTCTCCTGCTGAATTTTAACCCCCTCCTTGGCTTCCACAGCTTGATGAAGTCCATCAGACCATCTGCGTCCTTCCATTAATCTTCCAGTAAATTCGTCAACTATTATTACCTGACCATCTTTAATGACATAATCTGTGTCTTTATGAAAAAGGGTTCTGGCTTTAAGAGCATTTTCTATATGATGAATTGTGTCGAAATCTTCTTCGTATAAGTTTTTGATTTTTAGACTTCGTTCAATTTTTCTTATCCCCAATTCTGTCAGCATGGCGGTTTTAGCTTTTTCATCAATCACATAGTCTGTATCTGACTGCAAATCACTGGCCAACTGAGTAAAACGATAATACTTATCAACTGAATCTCCTGAAGGAGAGGAAATGATCAATGGAGTTCTGGCTTCGTCAATTAAGGCAAAATCAATCTCGTCAACAATAGCATAAAAATGACCCCTTTGGACCTTTCTGTCAAACTCTTGAACCATATTATCTCTAAGATAGTCAAAACCATATTCATTGTTTGTTCCATAAGTAATATCGGCTTTATATGCTTGATCACGAGTAACCGGTTTGAGATGCTCCAGTCTTTCATCATCGGCTTTTTCTTTATGGTCTGGATCGAATATAAATGAATTATCAGGAATAATACATCCAACACTTACACCTAAAAAATTGTAGATCTCACCCATCCAACCAGCACCAATTCTAGCCAAATAATCATTAACCGTAACCAAATGAGCCCCCTTGCCTTGTAAAGCTCTAAGATATAGAGGACAAGTAGCGGTTAATGTCTTGCCTTCCCCGGTTTTTTGCTCGGCTATTTTACCCTCAAACAAAGCAATACCTGCCATTAATTGAACATCAAAATGTCTCTGGCCAATAGTTCTTTTTGTGGCTTCGCGAACAACGGCAAAAGCCTCAGGAAGAATATTATTGATATCTTCCGAAGATTTTAATCTTTTTTTGAATTCTTTGGTCTTTGCCTTAAGCTGTTTGTCAGATAGCTTGCCAATATCGGATTCAAGTGAGTTAATTTTCTCAACTATTTTTGAAAGCCTGGCAACTTCTTTCTTATTGTAGTCAAATAGACCTTTAAAAAATTGAAACATCTTACTTTCGGGTAAAACTTTCTATATACTCTTTTCCCATCCATGAAATAAGAGGCTGAGGAATTTTTATCCTTCCGTCTTTTTGCTGAAAATTTTCAAGTATCATTATGATCATTCTTCCGATAGCAAAAGCGGTTCCATTTAAAACATGGACATATTCTAAAGAATTATTTTTATTTTTGAATTTGATATTTAACCTTCTTGACTGAAAATCGGTGCAATTACTGCAAGAATGGGTTTCCCTGAATTTGTTTTCGCTAGGCATCCATGTTTCTGTATCTACAGTTTTTGCCGATGGAGCACTAGAATCACCAGTTGATAAGATCATCAAGCGGTAGTGCAAACCCAGAGACATCATCAACTCCTCTTCAAGTGAAATCAAAAATTCATGTTCCTTCTCAGAATCTTCAGGTTTACAGAAAGAAACCATTTCTACTTTATCAAATTGGTGAACCCTAAATATCCCTCCGGTATCTTTGCCGTAACTTCCCGATTCTCTTCTGAAACAAGAGCTATAACCAACAAATCTTTCCGGTAATTCTTTATTTTCAAACACTCTTCCGGAATTCATCGAAACCAAAGAATGTTCAGCCGTTGCCACAAGGACAAGATTGTCTTCATCTAAAACATACATATCTTTCCAGCCACCTTGATCTGCATATCCCAACCCCTTTTCCATCTCTTTTTTGATTAAAGTTGGCGGAATAACAGGTTTAAATCCCTTTTTAACCAAAAAACTGATTGCATAGTTTACCAAAGCCAATTCTAGTAAGGCCGCGTCATTTTTTAAAATCCCAAATCTTGGACCGCTCATTTTAGAAGCGGATTCAATATCGATTAAGTCGTGCATCCTACCCAACTCAAGATAATTTTTTGGTTCGAAATCGAATTTAGGAGGAGTCCCTTCTCTCTTTAACTCAACATTAGCTTTATCGTCCTTTCCAACCGGGACATCATTCTTTGACGGATTTGGAATAAGCAGTAATAGCTCATTCCATTCATTTTCCAACTCTTTAAGTTTTTTCTCTAATTTTTGAATTTTTTCTCTAAGATTTTTAGCGTCTTTTGCTTGTTTCGAGGTAGGTTTATTTTTTTTAAACTTTTCTGTAAGCTGATTTCTTTCGTATCTCAATTCTCCCAAAGCAACTATTGATAAACTTCTTTTTTTATCAGCTTTAAGCCATTTTTCAACAATAACCGGATCAACATTCTTGTTATTAATGGATTTTTCAATCAGCTGAGGAGCTTCTCTTATTAATTTTGGATCTACCATGATTAAAGTCCTAACTCTCTTGCAATACTTTGCATAGAGTTTAAACAAATATTGACATATTCTTCTAAATTTATACCAAGTTTATCCTCACATTTAATAATATCTTCTCTTCTTGTCCCTTTAGCAAAGCTCTTCTCTTTAAATCTGTTTAAAATGCTTTTTGTCTCAAGGGTTTTCAGTTTTTTCTCAGGATGCACTAAGGCCGAAGCTACGATAAGTCCGGTTAAACTGTCGCAAGTGAAAAGGGCCCAGTCCATTAGGCTTTCAGGCTCAACTTTTGTTGCAGCATTGTGAGCCGCCATAGAATGAGCAACCTCTTCGGAAACAGAAATACCAGCCTCAATTAAATCTGCTGTTATTTGAACACCTTGCTTGCTTTCTGGAATATCGTTTGTGTAATCTCCATCATGCATAAGACCTGCCATACTCCAATACTCCTTTTTGCCTAAATTATTAGTACCTTTACTGTCTAAATAATCATAAATGCCTTCCATACAAGCCTTTGTTGCCAGCATATGTTTAATAATATTTTTATTCTCGATCCTGTCATTGAGATAACTAATTAAATTATCACTCATCTTTTGGTTTTAATGCTGGAAACAATATAACGTCTCTAATGTTGGGCTGATTAGTTAAAAGCATAACCAACCTATCCATACCAATCCCTAACCCCCCTGTAGGCGGCATACCATGCTCAAGAGCAGTGATATAGTCATTGTCCATTGGATGAGCCTCTTCATCTCCGGCTTTACTTAATTCAACCTGCTGAGAAAAACACTCTTCCTGTTTTAAAGGATCATTGAGCTCTGAATACGCATTTCCAACCTCCCAACCAGCGATATATGGCTCAAATCTTTCAATTAAATGGTCCGATTCTCTACTTAATTTACACAACATGGTAGTTTCCTTTGGATGATCTGTTATAAATACCGGATCTACTAGTTCTTTTTCAACTTCAGAAAAAAGTTCGGCTATAGCAAGACCTCTATTAAATCCACATTTAAGTTCAACCTTGTTTTGCTTCAACTTTTTCTTAAGATCTTCATCGGAAATCTTATCCATATCCCAATCTAAATATTTAAGAATTGCCTCTCTCATGGTCATTCTCTTCCAGGGAGGTTTTAAATCAATTTTATGACCTTGATATTCGATTTTTGTTGTTCCTAAAACCTTTATAGCAACTTCGGAAAACAAATTTTCTGTAAGCTTCATCATATCGTTGTAGTCGGCATAAGCCCAATAACATTCCATCATGGTAAATTCAGGCGAGTGGGTTTTGTCTAAACCTTCATTCCGAAAATCATGATCAATTTCAAAAACTTTTTCAAAACCACCTATAATCAGACGTTTTAAATAAAGCTCATCAGATATTTTTAAAAATAAATTGGTATCAAGAGCGTTATAGTGAGTAATAAAAGGCTTGGCACTTGCCCCACCATAAAGCGGTTGGAGAGTGGGAGTTTCTACCTCCATAAAACCCAAACTCTCTAAATATTTTCTAACCTCACTAATAATTTTGCTTCTTGTCTCAAAAACTCTTTTTACCTCATCATTCATAATAAGGTCTAAATATCTTTTTCGATATCTGGCTTCTGTATCTTTCAAACCATGCCACTTCTCAGGCAAGGGAAGAAGTGATTTAGCTAAAAGCTGAAAATTTTCAACATTTACCGTAATTTCGCCTGAATTGGTCTTAAAAACTTCACCCTCAGCACCTACAAAATCTCCCATGTCGAGCAATTTAACTAAATCATATGAGTCGAGTTGTTTTTTTTGAAAATAGAGCTGAATCTGTCCTGACTGATCTTTCAGATGGGCAAAGGTTATGCCTCCATGAGGTCTTAAGGTAATAATCCTTCCGCGAACCTTTACTTTTTTACCAATCTTTTTTAAAGCTTCAGAGGATGAAATACCTCCAGAATAAGAGTAAGGATAAGGATTAATGCCCTTTAGCTGAATAGTTTTATACTTTTCTAACCTGTTTTTTTTGATTTGTTCGATTCTTGAAGCCATTAGTTTGAATTATCTTACCACAAATAAGAGCACATTAAGTAAAAACACACCAAATAATATCGTGTAGATTTAGGCTACATCGAGAATGGTGTACTCAATCTCTCCGTTTGGAGTTTTCACAACAACTTTTTCGCCCTTTTTCTTGTAAACAAGAGCTTGTCCTAAAGGAGAGTTAAAAGAAATCTTCCCCTGCAATGGATCAGCTTCACCTGAGCCAACAAGTTCTATTTCCTTTTCTTTCTCTTCCTGTCTTAGTCTGATTTTTGAACCAATCCAAATACCCTCTCTGGTTACACTGTCTGTCACAACAGCACTGTCAAGAGTGTTTTGAAGATCTTCCATCTGACTATCTAATATCTGCACCTGGTTTTTAAGCTCATGATAGGCTGAATTTTCAGCCAAATCTCCCATTCTTCGGGCTTCATCAAGCTTTTTTACCATGATGCTTCTGTCTCTATTCAGTTTGTTAAGTTTCTTTTCCAGATTAACCTTACCAACTGATGTTAATACATTATTGTTCATATTTTTTTTTGTTCTATTAATAAAATCATTAAATACTTTGATTCTTACGAATTAAAAAACCCCCTTGTATGAGGGGGCTAAAGAAGGCAAATTGCCAATAACCCCGCTAACGAAGGGATTTAATTGTATTGATAACTTTGGCTATATACTTCTTAATACTCATAAAAGAATGTCAAATTATAGAATGATTTTAGATAGATTGTCAAGTAACATCAATATTAATGTATATCAGCTGATTACTTAAAATCACATAGCATCACTCCTCAAACTTAAACAATGCTAAAATAAAAGAGTGATTTTTCCCCAATAATGAGTTGTCAATTTTTAAAATTATCATGAAATTTAAATTAAAAGCAAACTACAAACCAACCGGAGATCAGCCTCAAGCCATAGATAAACTGACTAATAATTATCTAAAAGGTATTGAGCATCAAGTTTTATTGGGAGTAACAGGAAGCGGCAAAACCTACACGATTGCAAATGTCATTCAAAATACCCAAAAACCTGCGCTTTTAATTTCTCATAACAAAACCCTGGCAGCCCAACTTTATCAGGAATTTAAAGAATTTTTTCCAGAAAATGCAGTTTCTTATTTTGTTTCCTACTATGATTATTATCAGCCCGAAGCCTATATTCCCCAAACAGACACCTATATAGCCAAAGAAACAGATATTAATCAGGAGATTGACAAACTACGGCTCCAGGCAACCAGTGATATCTTTTCCCGAAATGATACCATTGTAATTTCTTCTGTTTCTTCGATTTATAATATCGGATCTCCCGAAGAGTATAGCCAGGCAGTGGTAAATTTAAAGAAGAATGAAGAATACAATCTTCAAGAGCTAATGCTTCAACTAGTGTCAATGCACTACTCCCGTTCTAGGCTTGAATTTACCAGAAGCAATTTTAGACAGCGTGGGAACACTCTGGAAATCTATCCCCCATATAGCGAGGAAATAATCAAGGTTCACTTTCAGGGAGATAAAATAGGAAAAATTACCAAAAGAAGTTTTTGGGATTACAACCTAGAAGAAACAGAAGATTACACCGTCTTTCCCGCAAAGCACTACCTTGGCAGACAAGGAGATCTTAAAGAAATTTTCAAACAGATCAGAAATGAGACAAAAGTTCAGGTAGATATGTTTAATAAGCAAGGAAAACTTCTCGAAGCCAATAGAATAGAACAAAGAGTAAATTACGATCTGGAAATGATAGAAGAAACCGGCTATGTAAACGGAATTGAAAATTATTCAAGGTATTTCGATGGAAGATCACCCGGTGATCCACCCTACAGCTTGATAGATTATTTCGATCATAAATTTGGCAAAGATTTTTTATTATTAATTGATGAATCTCACATTACAATTCCTCAGATTAGCGGGATGTATCGAGGGGATCAGTCACGAAAACAAACTTTGATTGACTTTGGTTTCAGGTTGCCATCCGCCTTGGACAATAGACCTCTTAAGTTTAATGAATTTTTAGACAGAGCCCATAGAATGTTCTTTATCTCTGCCACTCCAAATGAATGGGAAAGAGAAAAATCAAACAATGTCATTGTTGAACAGCTAATAAGGCCAACGGGGCTTGCTGACCCCAAAGTTGAGGTTAGAAAATCTGAGGGACAAATTCCCGATCTGATAAAAGAGATAGCCGAAAGGAAAAAAAATAACGAAAGAGTTCTCATTACAACCTTAACAAAGAGAATGTCTGAAGAATTATCAAAATTTCTTTCTGAAAAGAAAAATACCGGCATAGAGATCAAAGTAAATTATCTTCATGCAGACGTCGACACTATGGAAAGAAGCGACATCTTAGCAGACTTGAGAAAGGGAGATTACGATGTGATTGTAGGGATTAATCTTCTTAGAGAGGGATTGGACCTTCCTGAGGTCTCATTGGTCGTTATTTTGGATGCAGACAAACAAGGTTTTTTGCGTTCTAAAACTTCACTTATCCAAACCATGGGAAGAGCGGCTAGAAATTCTGCCGGAAAAGTAATTTTGTATGCTGATGAAACTACAGAGTCTATGAATGAAGCCATGAAAGAGGTCGGCAGAAGAAGAGTAATTCAGCTTGCATATAACAAAAAGTATGGCATTACACCCAAAACCATTCAAAAACCGATAAGAGATAGAATACTCCCACATAAAGAAACCGATTCGGATCTTAGTAAAATCGACCCAAAAACACTTACTCCTGGGGAAGCCAAAAAAACACTATCAAAATTGAAAAGGGAAATGAATAGAGCATCAAAAGAACTTAATTTTGAAAAAGCAATTGAAATAAGAAATACAATTAATAAAATATCTGATTATTACTTCTCCTAAAAATCTAAATATTAATCCTCAATCTGCCTTTAAGTCTAAATTGCGTATTAAATAGCTAGGTGTCAGGTATAAACCACCTTGAAGGTGGTATAGATATGACACCTTAGAAAATAGCAATTTGAGAACCAAAGTAATGTTATTTTTTAGTATAATTACTCATGAAGAAAAGATGGCTATTTGCTTTCTCTGTAATTAGAGATAAAATTATTGGCTTTTTCAACCCGAAACTAGTCAATAAATCTATAAAACCCAAAAAAGGTAAAAAACATGTTCTATTTTATAATCCTACTCCCAAGCGAGCTTTTGTATTTGGTTTTGGAAGCATGCTTTTTATCGGCTCAATTGTATATCTTGGTTATATATACTTCCCGCTAGGCAAGGCTTATTACGAATACAAATTTACAACTCATTCACCAAAATCCCAAAAAGAAATTAACGAGATTATTTCAGATCCTACATTTAAGGATGTTATGGAAAATCAAGTCGATTTTGAAGATTTTTATATATATGTTCCAAAAATAGATGCATCAGCAAGAGTATATCCAAATGTTTCTGCTGTGAACAAAGAAATATATTTGCCAGTTTTGCAAAAAGGAGTTGCACATTTAAAGGGATCCAATTTTCCCAATGAAGGTGAAAGCATCTTTCTTTTTGCTCATTCGACTAACTCACCTTTTAACGCTATAAGATATAATGCCGTATTTATGTTGTTGAATGAACTTAATGAGAATGATCAAATAATTATATTTTTTAATGGAGAAAAGCATATATATAATGTATTTGATAAAAAAGTAGTTAATTCTGACAGTATTGAATATTTAAATTGGACAAACAATAAAGAAACATTAATTCTCCAAACATGCTGGCCTCCAGGCACAACCTGGAAAAGACTGCTGGTATTTGCTAATCCCGAATAATAAATAATATTCTTACCACGTTGTTACAATAAAGTTAACTTTCATTTGATATAATCCACTTAGTTGACAAAACAATTTAGGAGTGATATTATTATCCCATAATTATTATTATTTAATAATACACTTCGGGCAAAATGAAAAATAAATTTTTATCGATACTATTTGCGACAGGATTTTTTTTAATCAGCTCTAGGGCAGTTGTTGCCTCGTATTTATATGAAACAACTGAGCCTTCAACTCAAATAATAATCGACAAAAAGGTCAGATCTGTTTTACATGACAGCTGGTCTGATAATTTGTCTAAAGACAACACTCTATTCACCGCTAATGACTTGGTTGAATTTAAAATCACCATCAAAAACACAGGCGATCAGGATTTAACTAATGTTAAAGTTGTCGATTATATTCCCAACTATATAAATAGAGTATTTAATCCCGGCGATTATTCCGATGATAATAGGTCTATTAAGTGGACTTATGAAAAACTAACTCCGGGAGAAGAAAAGGAAGAAATAATTAGAGTCAAGATTGACGATTCTGATAAACTGCCTAACAGCCAGCAGTTCTGCCTGATCAACAAAGCTGATGTGTTTACCAACGAGGGTCCTTCCGACACCGACACCAGCGGGTTTTGTATCGAAACAAGAATATTGGCCGAAAAAGAACTGCCTCAGGCGGGTTCTAATTTACTCCTTACTACTATACTAGCATCCGCATTGGCTGGCGCTGGCATTCTTGCCAGAAAATTTGGCCGGGGCGAGATTTAAACTAAATTCAAAATTAAAACAATAAGAGTTAGGTTGAGAGCAATCTGAATCTATTGCTTTCAGCCATTGCTCTCAACATCTTTTTCCGCAAATTGCGGAAAGCACTTTTACAATTGGGGGGTAAAGTATATATCTGGATTATTCCATACTCCTTTTGTGGACATAAACTACCACGGTCTAACGACCAAGGTATTCTACAAACAGAAAAGTTCGTTTTTCACTCAAAATCATAAATTCTGTTAATTTTCTAATTATAGGTTTTGTGTCCAGCAAGGGGGTATGGAACGGAGGCAAACAATGGACGAAATGAACCACGATGAGCTTCAGGCTGAGGCAAAAAGACTTGGTCTTCCAAGATCGAGAAACGATGCCCAGCTAAGGAAGCTCATAAAAGAGCAGGAAAAGGAGAAAAACATGAGAGAAAGCTCGTGGTCAAGAGTGATGGTTCTTGTCGTGGCGGTGGCACTGCTACTTCTTTGTGGCTTCGCAGCCATAAGGGTAGTTCCAGCCCTCGCGAGAGAAGCTGGAAAGGTTGTCGAATTTATTCGACAGCCAGCAGCAGTAGCAGTGTCTGAGCCACAAACTCAGGCAACGGTTGTGGTGGTAGCAGCATCTGAGCCCTTACAGGTTCAAATGCCAATTGCTGAGGAGACCCAACTGTGTGACAAAGTCACACAGTACGATCGGCCACCCCAGCCTCAGGTAGGGCATCCGTCCTACTACAATGAGACTGGTGTGTCCGAAAAGTCCGGCTGCTGGGAGGTCGAACTCCGTGATGAAGACTTTGTCTTAATCGCCGGTGGCTATATTGTCAACGGACGAGAAGGCGGAGTTTACACTGCTGTCCAGGGACCGGCAACGGTCGAAGTTTCTATCACCGATGGCTTCATAGCCATAGTGGTAGATGAATGGGCAGAGGAGGAGTTCTGTTTCCGAGTCGGCCAAGCGGTCGAATTCGGGTGGTCCCACGAGATTGTGGAACCTCTACCCGGATGGGACTGCTCCTCAGCAACTGCAATCGCAGTTGCAACCGTCGCGAACACACAGACCGCATCACAAGAACCTGTAGTTGAAAGTCGACGTCCATCTGGTGCCAACCAAACCATTCGCTTTTCACAAGGCGAAAAAGTCTACGGTTGGAAGATCGTTCTCGACTCCGGCGCAATATGCGACGGAGGAGAATGTTACTTGCCATCGGCACCCGCCGGAGGAGAAGTAACATCGGGGGTAGTGAACCCTTGGGAGGAAGAAATTCCTGCCAATACTACCCAATGGAACGGCAGCTGATCCACACCATACCCCCAAGGGGACGCGCACTAAAAAGGCATAACCTATGTTGACGCTTGCGTCATCAAAAAGTTTGCCCGATTAAGTGTGTGTCCCCAGTTCCCCTTTAATCAAAATCGAATTTTTTTGATAATAGGGGAGCTTAAAAATAGTTCCATGCACTTTGACCTCATGCGGGTTAAAAGAAGAAAACAAATAATATTAGTCATTCTTCTTATGATACCAAGCACTGCCATCAGAGATAATGTGTGATGAACACAGATATTACAAACCTTATTCACCGGAAGAAAGTGGTCGTAAAGAGAAAATTCGACTCAGTAGATCCCTAAGTAGCTATATGATAACAAAAGAGAGGTAAGACTATCGGATAGATGGTCAAGCTGTGCAACCGTGCACATAATTTCGCTATCCGCCGTTTTTCTTTTCCTTCCCGTTCTTATATTTATAATTTACTGTAAATATAAAGCATGAAAAATAAAAAAAATAATACACTGATTTCAATTGTAATGCCCGTCTATAATACGGAGCGGTTTTTACATGCCTCTTTAAACTCGATCCTAAAGCAAACATATGAAAACTGGGAACTTATTTGCGTTGACGATGCTTCAACAGATAATTCACTCAAGATCTTGAAGTCTTATGCCAAAAAGGACAAAAGAATCCATGTGTTTGGACAAAACACAAATCAAGGAGTATCAAGAACTGCCAATTTTGCTCTTCGAAAAGCAAAAGGCACACTCGTTGCCCGAATGGACGCAGATGATATCATGCTCCCAAGAAGGATAGAAAAACAGGTTAGATTTTTAAACAATAACCCTAAAGTTGTGGCTGTCGGCGGACAATGTTTATTGATAAACGAAAAAGGCAAAAAAATCGGGAGTAAATCTTTCCCCTTAAACCATGAAGCGATTTACAAGATGATCTACCAGGCAATGCCAATTCAACAGCCTACTCTAATGATAAGTAAAAAACTGCTTCCTAAAGGCTTTATTTGGTATGAAAAAGAGTTTACTACAGCCGAAGAGGTAGATTTACTTTTTAGACTGTTCAATTTTGGTAAAATTGCCAATCTTCCAGATTTCACTTTAAAATATAGACTACACGGCAATAACATATCATTAAAAAATCCAAAGGAAACATTTCTTTTAACTTATCAAACACGCAAAGAAGCAATTAATAAACACGGGTATCGTCCAACGTTTTCTGCTAAAGTAATTAGTTGCGCACAATGGATGACAATCCGGATAATTCCAAGCGCTGCCATATTTCCATTGTTTACTATTTGGCGAGGAGTTAAACCCTTTAGACCCAATCTCTTTAATCAGCTAAAAATTAAACTTCCCAGAGAAGATTTTTCTATGACACATCAGGCTGGACAACTTATTGGTCATGCTTTATTGGCCATCTTTTTTGTGATTTTTAAAAAACTTAATAGAATATGTTTATGATTAAGTTCCAGTTAAAAAAATTCCTTCCTGTTGTTTTTTTGGTTTTTGTACTTTCTGCTTTATTTATTACAAACTACACTCCCGGAACTTACCTAACTGGCTGGGATAATCTTATGCCTGAACTTAATTTGGGCGTAAACATCAAAAGGTCACTCCTAGCAGTATGGCAAGAATATCAAGGGCTGGGACTCGTTGGAGGCATGGGTCATGCAACAGAACTTATCAGACAACTTATAATTTTTCCCTTAAATCTCATTTTTCCGGTAAGCTTTATTCGCTATTTTTGGCATTTTTCTATGTTAACACTTGGAACCCTAGGAGTTTATTTTATCCTTGGACAAATATCACTAAATAAAAATAAGACATTTAATCTGCTTCCAAGGGTTTTGGGGGCACTTTTTTACCTTCTAAATTTTGGAACAATTCAATTCTTTTGGCCTCCATATGAGGCTTTCTCAACTTTTTGGGGGTTTTTTCCCTGGCTAATCTTTTCTTTTTGGAATCTTATAAAAAAAAATAACAAAAGATCTCTTTATGTTTTTATTATTTTAAACATTCTCGCCACACCAAGCTTCTATATTCCAACACTATTTGTTGTTTACCTCTTATGCCTTGCAGGCGTATCTTTAGGTTCCAAAAAGCCATTACCTTTAAGTTTTAAAGGGTTTTTTATCATTTTTATTATTAATGCTTTTTGGTTATTACCATTTCTTTATTACTTATTAACCAACCTAAACAACACTCAAGAGGCTATAGCAAATCAAATATCAACAGAGGAGACTTTTTTACGCAACCAGGGAAGGGGGACAATAAAAGATTTTCTTCTTATGCGTGGATATTATTACGATTTTCCCGATAGGGATGTGTCTCTTATGGAGACCTGGCATAATCATTTTGAAAAAACAGGAATACTTCTACTTGGCTATTTTTTGGGAGGAATTGCTGTTTTTGGTTTATTGTTAACACTTATACGAAAACATCTCAATGGCTTCTCCTTAGGAATATTTATTATTTGGCTACTTGGTCTGATAGCACTTCTTTCGGCCATCCCACCGTTTGAACAAATAAACGATATTTTAAGACATATTCCACTCATAAATCAGGTGTTTCGTTCACCATTTACAAAATTTATCGTTCCAACAGCCTTTGCTTTTGCTTATTTCTTTGCAATATCTGTCCAATCTCTAGCTGATATTAAAATACGTTTTTTCGAATCAAATAAGTTGTTAAATTTTGTCATCGCTGGAGTGCTAGTAATAATGCTTGGAATATATAGCTCGCCAGCATTCTCGGGGAACTTCATATACCCAAAAATGAGGGTTGATATTCCTGGTGAATACCTTGAACTGATTGAATACCTGAAGGATAAACCAAGCATGGCAAGAATTGCCAACCTACCACAAGGAGATTTTTGGGGTTGGACTTTATACCGCTGGGGCGGAAGAGGCTCAGGATTTATTTGGTATGGAATTGAACAACCTATCCTTGATAGAGCATTTGATGTTTGGAGCCTTAATAATGAACAATACTATTGGGAACTAAGCTATGCCCTACAAACACAAAATATTAGCTTGATTGAAAATATTTTTGATAAATATTTTATTGAATACGTCTTATTTGACGATAATGTATTTTTCCCTGGAGAAAAAGAATATGCAAAAATATCCCTTAACACTAAAAAACTACTAGAAGATTCTGAAAAGTTAAAAAAGGTGGCAGAATTTGGCAATCTTACTCTTTATAGATTTCATAAAAGCACTGTGCCAACAATAGTATTTGGTGACATTGTAGAATCTAATTTTAACGGGTTCTATTCCCAAGATTTATATTTTAATAATTTTGGAAATTATATAAGTAATTCGCAAAAACCAAACATCTACTACCCTTTTAACAGTATGTTTTCCAATAGATTTCAAAATGAACTTACCTTTTCTGTTGAAGAACTCGATGATAAACTTGTCTTGGAAATTCCAGTAGAATATTTTGAAAATTTTAATTTAAAGCAAAATAACAATTTTTCTTCGGAAACAATTTTCCTAAATCAGGATATATCTCAAGGTTATCCCATAGCCCAAGTTGAAATACCTCTCGATGAACTAAGTAATTTCCGAAACTGCGCTTCCGAAAAATCTAACAGCGAATTTTACTCAAAAAGCAATAATGACATAACATTTGAAGCAGTTAATGCCTCCCCATGTGTAGATTGGAAATATAGTAGAGCCTTTAATGAGCTAGACCAACCATATATTGTAAAAATTGAATTTGAATATAAGTCAAAAACAGACGAATGGCCTCAGTATTGTCTATTGAGTTCAAAGGGTAATTGCCTTAACAACAAAGACTTCCCCCTAAAAGGTTTTTCAAACCATTGGGAAATCTATTCAGAAGAAATCTTAATTGATCCAAAACAAGATAAGGTCGTCAATTTCTCACTAATCTTAGATGCGTATAATGAAAACATCGAAAAACAGATAAGCTATAGAAAAATAAAATTAACTTTTTACCCGGTCGATGCAAGCCGATTATCTAAAAATATTTCTTATAATATTATCCAAAATGGAGAAAACATTTATTTCGAAATCCCTAAATTATTATCTAATATTTACATAGGCGATCTTGTTGAAAAAAATTTATATAAATTGAGATCAATAAACTGTAACTCTACTCTCCCCAATACTGGAAAAATTGAGCTAATAGATAATCAGCAAGAAAAGTTTATCAGACAAAGCGTCACGCATGGAGACTCATGTTTGATATGGAATTTCCCAGAATTGTCTCTTGATAGGGGATGGCTGGTAAAAGTTGAATATCGCAATAAAAAAGGTTACCCCTTATTGGTCTCAGGTTTTGATGGACATGATAGATACAAATTTTTTTACACCAAATTAACTTCGGAGGAAGAATGGCAAGATGCATATTTTGTAATTCCTGCATATTCACAAACACACAATGGACTTGCACTTCTTTTTGACACAATATCATACAATAATTCCGAAAGCATAAACGATATCAAATCTCTCAAGATTTTTCCTCTTCCATGGGAATATCTGCAATCAATTTCTTACCAATCTGGTAATATTATTAAATCAGAAACACATTTAACTGAATTTAGCGGCAACATCTGGCATTATGAAATAAAAAATATTAATACAGCCACACAAACCAATAAAACACTTATTCTTCCCCAATCTTACGATAAAGGATGGATAGCTATTACAGACAATTTCAAGCTTTTAGACCATTATGAGATAAGTAATTGGGCAAATGGATGGCAAATTGAGGGAAATCCGGAAAAAATCTATATAATCTTCTGGCCTCAAATCCTGCAATTCATCGGCTTTGGAGGATTGGGACTTGCCATGCTTCTTGTCACTTCAAAGAAGCGACTGATAATCTGAGTATTGTTTAGGTTTGGTTTTTGAGTTAAAATTATCAGTTGTGGAAACAAAACAAAATAACTCCATCATTGTTACTGGTGCCCGAGAGCACAATCTGCAAGATATAACCGTAGAGATACCTAAAAACAAATTGGTTGTCCTTTCGGGAGTATCCGGCTCAGGCAAATCCAGCTTGGCTATGGATACATTATATGCTGAAGGACAAAGAAGATATGTAGAAAGCCTATCCTCATATGCCAGACAATTTTTGGGTGTTATGAAAAGACCGGATATCGATACTATTGAAGGATTATCCCCTGCTATTGCCATTGACCAGCATGGCCTATCCCACAATCCCCGTTCGACTGTTGGCACCGCAACGGAAATATATGATTATTTTAGAGTTCTTTTTGCCAGAATTGGCCACCCTCATTGTCCTGATTGCGGAAGAGAAATCAGCCAGCAAACAAGTGTAAGCATCACCAGTCAAATAATAGACGTCATTAATAATAAGATAAGCCAATATAAAACCGGAAGATTTATGATACTTGCTCCTATTATTCGAGACAAAAGAGGAGAATTTGACCAATTGTTAAAAAACTTTATTAAAAAGGGATTTGACGATGTGAGGATAGACGGACAGATCAGAGCCTTAAATTCAGATTTTGGACTTATAAAAACCAATAGACATAATATAGATGTAATTATCGATAAGCTTGACTTGACAGCTAAAACTTGGAATTCGGAAGGCTACAAACAAAGGTTGCTGGACGATGTGGAAATAGCTTTAGAAAATAGCAATGGCTTAGTAATCCTAACCGAAGTTAATGACTCAGGATTTGATTTTCCTCAAAATCCAAAAGATACAGTAGATCATTTATATTCTCAAAGGTTTGCATGCCCGGTATGTAATATCTCTCTGCCTGAAATTGAACCCAGAATTTTTTCTTTCAATTCGCCCCAAGGAGCTTGTCCTGAATGTGACGGCATTGGATCAAAATTAAGAATAGATACCTCTAAAGTTTCCAGTTGGAGAGCTCAAATGATGGAAAGTCAATATTACACAACAACCTCCGACTCGGTAAGAGAGAGCATTGAAAAATTTATGATTAAGGAACCATGTCCTAAGTGTAAAGGTTCTAAGCTAAACAAAGAAGCTTTATCTATTACCATTGATAACAACTCTATTGCCGAGATTTCAGCGTTACCTCTAAATAAGCTCTATGAATGGACTAAAAAAATCAGTAAAGATTTGGAATCCGAAAAGGAAAAAGAAATATCCAAACCATTGTTGAAAGAAATTAATTCAAGATTAAATTTTCTTCTTGCAGTTGGAGTGGATTATTTAACCCTAGACAGATCAGCCTCAACTTTATCGGTTGGAGAAGCTCAGAGAATTAGACTATCAAGCCAAATAGGAACAGGACTAACAGGAGTGCTCTATATTCTTGATGAACCCACAGTCGGCTTACACCAAAGAGATACTCAAAAGTTAATCCACACTTTGAATAAATTAAGAGATTTAGGAAATACGGTCGTCGTTGTAGAACATGACAAAGAAGTATTAAACAGCTCTGATTGGATAATCGATTTTGGCCCTGGAGCAGGAAAACATGGAGGCAATGTAATTGCTTTTGGAACACCAAAAGACATAGTTAAAAATAATAATTCGGTTACGGGCAGATATCTCAACGGAGATAAAAAAGTTCCATTAACAACCAATGGCATTAATCAACCTAAACACACTATTACACTTTCAGGGTGCAAAGAGCATAATTTGAAAAACATTACTGTAAAAATCCCTACAAACAAACTAACCTGCATTACAGGTGTATCAGGCTCAGGTAAATCAACATTAATCCACGACACTCTTTATCCGGCATTAAAAAAAGCTAAAAATCCTTATTATAGAGAAAAGCCTGGAGAATTCAGCAAACTTGAAGGAGCTGAATATTTTGATCAAATCTTAATGGTTGACCAAACTCCTGTAGGCAGAACATCAAGGAGCAATCCTGCAACCTATATTGGTGTGTGGACAGATATTAGAGAATTATTTGCCAAAACACGTGAAGCCCAGCTAAAAGGTTATAATGCAGGACATTTTTCTTTTAACGTTGAGGGAGGAAGATGCGAAGCATGCAAGGGTCAAGGACAAACAAAGGTTGAAATGCAATTTTTAGCAGATATCTGGGTCGTCTGTGAAGAATGTCAGGGAACAAGATTTAAGCAGGAAGTTCTTGAGGTAGAATATAAGGGTAAGAGTATTGCTGATGTATTGGATCTAACAATAGATGAAGCGATCGGGTTTTTTTCAAATTTTAATAGAATTTCAAAAAAGCTTAAACTCATGAAAAGGATTGGTTTGGATTATCTTGATTTAGGACAACCATCTCCCACTCTTTCAGGCGGTGAGTCGCAAAGGTTAAAACTGGCAAGAGAATTAACAAAAAGCAATAGAAATACAACCATTTATTTGTTGGATGAGCCAACCACAGGGCTTCATTTTGCAGATATTGAAAAACTCCTTGAGGTCATTAGAAAGTTAATTGAAAAAGGTAATACTGTTGTAGTTATAGAGCACAACTTGGATGTTATAAAAAACGCCGACTACATAATTGATCTGGGTCCCGAAGGCGGAGAAGCTGGTGGAGAAATTATTGCAACAGGATCACCTAAAGAAATTGCTAAAAATAGCAAATCATGGACAGGAAAATATCTTCAAAGTTACTTTAGTAAAATCTAAGGTATGGACAGTTTAAAAGAGAAAAGAATTCAGCTTCCAAATAAACCCGGTGTTTACATCTATAAAGATAAGAATAAAAAAGTTATATATATAGGTAAAGCATTATCACTCAAAAAAAGAGTAGCTTCATATTTTTATAAAGGGGTCAAAGATAAAAAAACCCTTCAGCTTATCTCACAAATCGATGATCTTGATCATATTGTAGTTATGTCCGAATTTGAAGCTTTATTACTTGAAGCAAAATTAATAAAGCAGTATCAGCCAAAGTTTAATGTTGACCTTAAGGATAATAAAAGATATATATACATTGCCTTAACAAGAGAAAAGTACCCTCGCCTTTTTATTGTGCGACGTCCTGAAATAGAGAGGAAACTTCTTGATTGGTATGGTCCTTTTCCTTCTTCAAGAGATACTCGCGAGGTATTAAAAATTATTAGAAACATTTTTCCTTTCAGATCTTGCGGTATTCTTCCCCACTCCCCTTGTCTTTTTTCGCATATTCACCTTTGTCCTGCTCCTTGCGTAAACGATTTAAAAGAATATAAAAATACCATCTCAAAAATCAGAAAACTATTGTCTGGACAAACTTCAAAAATAATTAGAGAGTTAAAACAGGAAATGAAGATATTTTCTGAGATGGATAATTTTGAAAAAGCTCAAGAGATTAAAATGCAAATAATAGCGCTTGAAAATATCACCAGAGGATGGAAAAATATCCCCAAAGACAGAATAGATATCGAAAAAATCCACTCAAGATTAAAAAAATTTATCATAAGATACAGCACAATTGATCCGATCACAATCACAAAAATTGAAGGATATGACGTTTCAAATTTAGGAAAAAAAATAATTGTAGGGTCGATGGTAGCATTTACCAAAGGAATTCCAGATAAAAATAATTATAGAAAATTTAAAATTAATTTTGACTTTAATCACAAAAATAGCAGAAAAAACCTGGATATCCAGTCAGACACTGAGTCTATGTATCAGATACTCAAAAGAAGGCTAAACCACCCTGAATGGATATATCCTCAGATAATTCTTTTGGACGGAGGAAAAGGCCAAATATCTTCGGCTTTTAAGGCTTTAAAAGAAAAAAATCTTCATGACCAGATACCCATCCTTGGACTAACAAAAAGAAATGAAACGATTATCATACCCCAAATTGAAAAAGGTGAAATTAAAAAATGGAAATCCGTCAATTTATCAAAAAATTCGCGAGTTTTAAAATTACTGCAAAGAATTAGAGATGAATCCCACCGCTTTGCTCAGAATTATTACAAAACATTACATAGGAAATCCATTTTGGGAATTTAAGTTTGAACCTGTTTTTTGGTATAATACATTGTTGAAAATTAATGGCCCCATCGTCTAGCGGTTAGGACGGCGGATTCTCATTCCGTCAACCGGGGTTCGATTCCCCGTGGGGTCACACATGGGGAATGTTCGTCAAAATGGGTCTCGCGACGCCGCGCGAGTGCGGCCGCGCGAAGCGTCGCAAACGGCTTTTTTAAATCGTCCTTCAAAAAAAATGAAAACGCAAAAATTTTTAATGTGCTTTTGTCCTATAACATGGGACAATTATTGTTTTAATTCTAAGTTAACTATACTTACTTTTCACATTTTTAACAACTAGGAGTTATGTTAGTTTTTCCCGAAAAATATTCATAACTACCACATATTGTACATAGATAAATGCTCTCATGTTTTGTTATAATTTCAACACTTATAGAAATTAACTAAAATTATAGTTAAAGTATTATTTTATTTTTAAATATATGGAAATAAGAGGAAGCGAATCAGATATTACAGTTTGGAACCCAAAACCATTCCCCATAGGAAATACTTTTTGGTTACCAAATAAAAATAATAAAAAGACAACCATAAATTATGAAAAGAAAATCTCGGTTAAAGTTCCCTTAAGACTTAGCCCGATTATGTTGGATTTGACTCGTTTCGTACCTACAGGAATCAATGTACGAGAATATGGAGCAGGAGAGGTATCGATTGCTGTTAATTCTTATTTAAGTGTAATTTTAAGTTTAAACAAAAATAATGATTCTAAAATCAACGGAACAGATAAAGAGTCAGTCGTTCGTCATGCAATTGAGTTGTATAAAAAAGCCATTGGTGAAGATTTTGGGGTAGATATTAAGGTGGAGGTTGATAATAATCTTTCTCATGTTGGATTAGGGACTACCCCTGCCCATATAAGCGCAATTATATTAGGAATTAATTCTTTATGTGATAACTATTTTGACAACAGAGAGCTATCTAGATTAATTACATTAAATTACGGTGAAGAGTTTTCGGGGGATAAAAACATGTTAGTTCCAGGAATCTCAACAGGAGGAGCATTTTGGAGTTGTATTTTTGGAGGGATAAATGTAACTAGCGGAGATTTTTCAAATGTCTTTTCTTCAAAACTTAATACCGACCTTGATCTGATAGTTAGTATCCCAATTACAAAAGAAAAACAATGGGCTGAAAAAGGTTTTGAGATACCAATAATGGATTTGGTAAGAAAATATGACCGTTTTGATGCCGGAAAAATATGCCATTGGGTATTGATGAGGCTTATGCCAGCAATATTGGACAATGATGTAAAGAAAATTGGAGAAG
The DNA here is from genome assembly GCA_002428285.1 of Patescibacteria group bacterium UBA6130. Taxonomy (GTDB): domain Bacteria; phylum Patescibacteriota; class Microgenomatia; order UBA12405; family UBA6130; genus UBA6130. The sequence goes on from DIVO01000012.1 coordinate 31,462, forward strand.
TATTTTGGGATGTTACGCTGAACACATCTAAAGCTATTCCTCCGATTATAAAACATGGAGTGTTTAGCACTTTTGATTTATTAGCAGAACTTTATGTTAATAATGTTGAGGGTGCATTTTTGTCATCGGCTGGCCCACTAATTGGGTGTTTTAGCATGGAAAATGGCAAAACAAAATTAATTGAAAGTTTATTTGATAAATATTCAATTCCATATAAAATAATGAAGATTGATAATAAAGGCATAGAAATTAATAAAATCAGTGATTAAAGGAATTGTAGCTATTAGTGGCCAATCAGGCTCTGGAAAATCATTGTTATCTTCTTTTTTTACTGAAAATAAAAAATATAAAGTAGTTAGTGTCTCTAAAACAATGACAGAAATATTTGAAAAAATGATACCAAATTTTTATCAAATTAGTGAAGAACAACGACAAAATAAAATTCTTAATTTAATAAAAATAGACCCAGATATAGCTTCGAAAACAATTTTTAATAAAATTAAAGATTTCCCAAATGATATAGTAGTGGTACTTGATGGAGTCAGGAGTGAAAAGGACTACGCCACATTATTGGGGCAGACAAAAATAATTAGAATTTTTATGTATTCAGATTTTGTAACTAGGGCTGAAAGAGTGAAAAATAGAGATGGAAAAGAAGTTGGTGATTTGATTTTAAGAGACTCTTTAGATAACGAGATTGGACTACAAGAAATCTTTAGAAAGGCAAATTATGTTGTCTATAACTATCATAAAATTGAAATTAAGGAAGTTAAAAAACAAATTAATCAAATATTAATAAAAGAAGATATTTTCTTATTGTAAATAATATGCATAATGTTAATTTTTTAAATAACTTTTATATTTTAAAAGATAATTTTTCCTTATTAAATTGGGATAGTTTAATCGGATTACCTGTAAATAATAGTAAAACAATCGATACTGAAACAATATATCTTGACAACAAAAAACATAGTTTAGGTTTTGACAAAATACTATATTGTTGGAAAAATATCGATACCCTTGTTGATACCTACGAATTGAATGAAATTAATTGTGGAGACGGCATAAATAAAGTTTTGATCAAAGACAAACTTTCAAACATATTGAAACTAACAAGTAATTTTACTGTCGACAACCAACCATTGGAAAAACTATGTCAGACAAAATCATCGAAATATTATATTGAAAATAAGAATAATAAAATCTTAGAGATTGAAAATATCTATGAAACAAGTTATTACAATGAGTTAGATATAAAAGCATTAGATTTATCAAAATACTTGTTGGTAAAAATTCAAATTAACAACTCCAAATTAGGCGATAAAATAAGAAATATTTTAATTGATGCCGGTGCTATCTTTATACCTCCTCTTTTTTATGTTTTTAGTAATGAATTAATGGCTCTATTAGGTAAACAAAGTGGACAAAAACCATATTTAGAATACAAAGACCTTGAAATTGAGGCTAAACTTAATTCAACATCTAGTAACGCATTTGGTTTAATCTATGACTTTATAAACAATAATGGATTGGTTGGTTTTGAAATAGAAAAGGGGTTTCCACATTTTTTATCAAGAGGATTGAGAGTTTGTTATCTAAAAAATAACAAGGGATTATTTAATAAAATAGTATTTTATGGTTTTAAGGAACCAGCAATTGTTAAAAAAGCGTCAATGGAACTGGTGAAAGACAACAAAGGATTAAATTGTATTTTATCAAGAGAGGAAATTAAAGAGGAAGACAAAGTAACCGAAGAAGATATATTAAAAACTGCTGGAAGTGAGGCAATTTGGCTGGATAAAAGAAAAATGGTTTTTTGGATAGAAAATAAAATAACAGGAAGGGTTTACCATGTGGCAAATGATAAGTGTATTAGTAATAAAACAAATGATCTGTCGCAAGTTGAAATTGAATATGCTGGAACTGTTAAGAAGAATTCACCCAACAAACAGGCAATAATAGATGATATTACTAAAATTACGAGCACATTACTTAATAAATTTGATTTTTTGACACCAACAGTTGTTCGAAAAGAAGAATGGTTTGTTTAGTTATTAATTTTGTCAAATTTAATAATGTCACCGATATTTATATCTAATTCTTTTGAAGTGTCCAAACACCTAACTTTACCTAACTCAGTGTAATTATTAATTGAACTACCATAATAAATTGCTATTGTGTTGTCAGGTAACGCCTTCATGGAAAAGGTAAATATTGCCTCACATCTTTTTGTGTTATTTACAAATATTTCATATTTATCACCATCAGAAGGATTATCTAGTTTCGTATATATTTTTGGAACACCAAAATTATCTATATGCAAAACTACACCATCTTCTAGCGTGGGATAACTTAATCGTTGACTATCAAAAGGTACCCCAAGTTCTGACAATGGTATTCCAGATGCAATTTTAGCAGCTATCGGAGCATGAATATACTTGCCACCGAATGAAATAAAATTTTGACCCTTGAGACCTTCTTGACTAGATTCGAATATTTGTTTTACTCCAAAATCTTTAATTAACCACCCTAGCGTTCCAGTATTTTCACCAACAAATTTAAACCCATTATTAGTTTCACCAATAATTCGAGCCCTATCTTTTCTTTCTGTTGTTAGGGGGTTTAGTATGACCAGAAAAATTGTATTATTTGGTTGATAGTTATCTGCCATCAATCTTGTTAAAAAAGCACCGTTTATCAAGGAAAACTCTTTGGCGTTAACAATTGGTTCAACTTCAACTTTATCTTCTGCACCAATTTTTTCTAATTCTGACACTAATACAGCTCTAATTTCGTTTGCGGCGACATCGATACAATCTGTAATAACGACTAATCTAATTTTACTCATAGTTTAAAAGTAATAACAATTAATGAATTATACTATAGTTTTAGCCTATATTTAGATATTAATTACCTTGTTACCTCAAAAGATTCAACTTCATCCTTTAGTTTCTTGGCTTCCTTATTTTCTTCAAAGTATATTCTGATTGGTTCAATAATCATATCTAAATATCGTGAAAGATTATCTTTTAAATCTAGGGGGTATATTTTCCCATCTTGATAATCATTCTGTAATTTAAGATACGAATCAAAATCTACATTTCCACCGTATTCATTTTTCCTTTCTATAGTTATTTTTTCAAATTTTGGAAAAATAATGTACCTAAAATATTCAAGCACTGGATTGTTTTCGACCTCATTGGGAGGGCAGTATGCTTTTTTAATTTTTTCATAAATTTCTTCTTTTTTGTCTGTCATAAAAATTGCTGAATCTGGCTTAGATTTAGACATTTTTAAAGCTATTGTTCGTTCAAGTTTATCCTCTACATTTTGAATTAAATCTGTTGGAGGTTTTAAACTAATCAACATGTGATGATGGACAGCCGCAGGCTTTTCATATCCTAACTCATCTGCAATTTGTCGAGCTAACATATTAACTTTTCTCTGATCCATCCCAAGTTGAGCTATATCTGCTTTAAGATAAAATATATCAGTAGCTTGCATAGCGGGGTACATTATCTGAGCTGCTGTAAGATTGTCAGATTCGTTTCTTCCCATAATCTGAGAACAACGAATTATTCTTTTTAATGTTGTAGCTCGACCAATTTTTAATACTGTCAGCCAATAGTCAGATTCTTTAACCAAATCAGAAGCCCAAATAAATTCAACATCATTTGTATCTAATCCACAGGCTTTCCAAACTTCAATAAAATATTGACCAACTTTTTTAATTTTGTCTAAGTCTCCACCCATTTTGTTGTTTGCAAAGGCATGCCAGTCGGCAACAAGTACCTTAAAATGTATACCCGCTTTCAACATCTTTTGAATATTCATTGCTCTAACAAATCCTTGAGCAATATGAATTCGTCCAGATGGTTCAAATCCGTCATAAGCAATTAGTTTTTTTCCTTTTTCAATTTTAGCTTTAATTTCTTCTGCACCAATAACTTCCTCTCCTACTTCATATATAAGTTTCATTTTTTCTTCTGTTGTCATAGTTGTATTATATCGATTTTTTGTTTCCTGTGTGTAATGTTTGTTTGAATCCAAATATGTTTAAACATCCCGACGGTAGTCGGGATACAATGGAGTGTTCCCCGCGCGCGCAAAAAAGAAAATTCCGCAAAGCGGAATTATAAATAACGCGAACAGCTTGGCCCATCGGTGCGGGCGGTGGGCCGACGCTGTGAGCTCAATATTAATAATTATTTTTAAAAAACGTTCGAATTTCGTCATAACAGCTCACATATATATTAAATTTATAGACCTTTTCAACAATACAACTCTTGACAAAACCAATCAGTTTTTCTAATTTTAAAGTATAATTTCACATGATTAGCAAATCTAAGCATTTTTTTGAAAATATCAAAGCTAATAGATATGTAAAAATAACAATTTTATCTTCCTCTTCATTAATTTTACTATTCGGCTTGATCGCAGGTCTTTATCTACTAAACCAAGAACAAGATGTTAGGAAAAAAGCTGCAACCACTATCGAAGCTAATTATTATGTTTCTCCTGATGGAAATGATGCAAATCCAGGAACTAAAAGTTTACCCTGGAGGACAATTCAAAAAGCAGCTAATACTCTCGTTGCTGGTGAAACTGTTAGTGTTTTAGCTGGAAATTATGGTGAAAGTGTACGCATGACAAGATCGGGTGTTGGTGAAAACGCCAGAATTCGTTTTGTTGCCGATGGACTTGTTACCTTAAACAACTTCTCTATAGAAGCAAATTATGTTGAATTAAACGGATTCACACTCTCATCAACTTACTGTGATTGGAATAGTACAATTTCAATTAAGGGTAGTTATAATCTTATTCAGAACAATACAGTTAAAGATTCAACAAGACAAGGAATTGGAGTTTTGCATCCCTCAAACGGGGTTATCCTCAGAAAAAATACCGTTATTAGGGCTAATGTTAATGGCTTTATTATCACAGGAACAAATCATATTATAGAAGATAACGATATAGCCGATATTAGGGATCATATTGGAACATGCTCTTTCCATATGGAAGCAAATGCCATTGATTTTCATGGTTCAGGGCATATTATTCGAAGGAACTACATACATGATTTTTTAATAGCTAATCAAAATGGATCTCCTCATATAGATGCATTCCAAACTTACTCAGATTTGGGTAATAACAAGCCCGCTGCTAAAGATGTACTTATCGAGGGAAATAAAGTTTTTATGGGTGATTCCAGTAAACAATTGTTAGAAGAAGGAATTAGCGGAACTCAGGGAATTCACGCATTTATGATTGAAGGCACTACCTCAGATATTTGCAGTAACCTAACAATTAAGGATAATATTATTGAATCTTGGGGAGGGATCAATGGAAATCCTGTAAAAACAAATATTAGAATATACAATAATATTTGGCGAAGCAGTTTAAATATTCCAAGTTCTTATTGGCCTAGCGCAATTAACTTGTCAGGAGTAACTGGATATGAAATTTATAATAATATTTTTGTTGATTACTCCTATTCACACATTATTATTCAAAACGGTACAACCGGAGGATCCTACGATCATAACATCTTTTGGAATTCAGATGGAAGCACTCCTCGCTTAGATGGATATACTGTGGCAATTCATGATAAGCGCGGCATTGATCCAAAGTTTGTTGTCAATTTTTCCGATCTTCATCCACAATCCACATCCCCTTCCATTGATACCGGATACAATTTGTCTACTAAACTCAAAAGTCTTTTTGGTAACGAATATATAGACTATGACATCGAAGGTAATACGCGTTCACAAGAAGATCTATATGACATAGGCGCATATAAGTTTAGCACTAATTCAATAACTCCCGAACCAATTATTACAGCTACTCCTTCGCCAACACCAACACCCACATTAAAACCGACTGCGACACCTACTCTAAAACTGACAGCAACACCCATACCAACAGCCATAGTAACTCCAACACCTAATATTAATGAGCTGATTGTAGATAATAAAAGTGCCGACTTTACAACAATATCTAATCAAGATGCCTGGATTGAATATATCAATAATGATATACGAAATTTTAATGGCTCACATCATTTTAATTCTAGCGCCGGTACTGGCAGTGATAGAGCCACTTGGTCATTTATAGTTCCTAAACCAGGTCGTTACCAAATTTATGCATGGTGGTGGGATGGGTTGTATCGTCCAACTGATGTTCCATATACCATCAACCATCTCTATGGTTCAACTACAGTAGAAAAGGATCAAACAATAAATGGTGGACGTTGGAATATTTTGGGTACCTATGATTTTTCAGATCATGGTTCTGTATTTGTTACAGATGAAGTGACAAATGGAAAAGATATTGTTGCTGACGCTATAAGATTAGTTTATATTGGCGCATTACCCACACTTACACCAACTCCGATACCTCCAACTCCCACAACTGTTGCAGATCCAATAAAAACAACAGGCGGATGTGGTAATGGTAAATGTTCCTTCTGGGAACGTGTTTTCGGATACTGTCCGATAGATTGTAAATAAATTCTGCTTATAAATTAGAAATATTTAAGTTCTGTTTCTGGCATCTTGGCGGAGAAGACCCATTGATTTGGGATATTGAAAAAACTAAAAAGATACTTAAACTAGCTTCTTCTCTGAAAAACGACCATAAGTTTCTCTGATTGCCATTAAAAGTGAGCCTAAGCCGAAAGATAAGGCGATCATTTGAACAAAACCTCCAATGAAAGGCAAAACAATGGAAAGAATAATTAGAATATGTCTTCTTTCTTTTCCAAATAATTAACTATTTAAATGATATTAAAAACCGCTTGACTATTTATATTTATTTATAATAGTCCACGAGGGATTGCGTGAGATAATTGTTAGACACCAATAATTATTCCATAATAATCTACGGAGAAAATATTAAACAGATTAAATTGAAGAGTTGACTGTTCTAATTTTGAAGACAAAGTGGTAAAACTTGCTTTTATGTAAGTTTGTTCAAATTTCTTGAGTATTAAGTTTTAGTTGCTAAATAAAATTTTTCACTCGTTGTGTATGGCGAGTTCTTGGGTCCTATCAAATAGCTCAGTTTAAGACCCATGAGTTTTCGCTCTTCCGATGAAAACCGACCTGCATAATCAATACACTGAGTGAAAAATCCACCTTCTCTTAGCAGCTCTTCAAAATCCATCCCAAAAACTCTCAAATGGTCTTCTTGTCCAAAAAGGATTTCTCTTTCACGAGGAGATGAAGAACTTGGGCTACTCGTAGTTGCAAGATCGATATTTAATGGAACTTGAAAGAATGCTTTTCCATCACGCTTAACAACTCTCTTTAATTCTCGAACTGCTAAAATAGGATCATAAATGTGTTCTAATATCTGATAGCATACTACTATATCGAAAGTGTTGTCGGCAAAAGGAATATCGTTTATATCTGCCCTCACGTTCGCCCTCTTGGAGATTAAATCCATTCCTATATAACGAACATTTGGATACCTCTTGAACGCGTTTTTAAGGCTTCTGGTTGGTCCTATTTCCAAAAAAAACATGTTCTTATCGTTAGTTAGTATATTTTCCTGAAGATACAACCACAACAATCGGTGTCTTTCTAAAGACCGGCAATCAGGATTCAAGCAAGAAGCATCTTGACGATGCGTAACTCCATAATGAGACGGAGCAAATTCTTCGCTAAAGGACTGATTGCATGCTGGACAGTGGCGTAAGCTTTCTGTTGTCATATCAACTCGATAACATTAAACAGTAATAAAATACTATTGGCAATTACTATACAAATTGCATGCCATACTAAGAGCATTTTCCATGCCCATAAAATCATATATTTCTAAAATCCTTGGAATAAAAACCCCTTTTACTCTAACCATTCTACTAGGTGTAAATTTAAATTCACGAATCCCCAGTCTAGTAAGTATTTCCGTTATTAACTCCTTATTCTCCTCTACCCATCTATCAATACCCGTAATATCATCTTGCGACAGATTTCGTAAAGCGCGTGTATAACCTTCTCTCTGGGCTTTTTTAACTAGTACATTACTAAACTCTTTCTCCAGACCTTCCTTAGTAATAGTTTCTAAATAAGGAATTGAATATTCTTGCCATGTCTTACCAAATACTTCACCATCTCTTGTCCAGTCCTGATCTTCAAATTCATCAGAGTACCCTCTGTCATCTAGGCTCATTTTCGAAAGAACCCTTCTGGGATCGGTTGAAACCCAAAAGGGTGCACGCAATATTTTTTCCTGCGCATGTTCTTTTCTCGCAGCTTGAATTCTTCGACCAAAATCAATATCAGATGCACGCTTTAAACCTCCGTTAAAACCACCAACAGCACAATATGCTGCAGCGCTGAATGCCATGGCTCTCCCTGAAGTCCAAGGAATATAATTTCCATCACGGTTATGTAACATGCGATAATATCTATGAAAATAAAAAGCAGCAGCTAATAAAGGATACTTACTAAAAGACTCAGGTGGATATGTAAAACTTCCAACAAGGACATCTGGCAAGGATCCTTTTCGATCAAAACCCTCTAAAACAGAGGAAAGATAGTTTCCGGAAAGATCATAAAGATCTGCGTCGCTACTAACTATTATATGATCATCGTCGTATTTTTGAGTTGCTGCAATTCTCCATAAATTTAGATCGAATAAAAGTTTTCTTATACTTCCAAACGGCATCGATTCTTCAACAACAACATGTGTATAACAAATATCGACCTCTGGGTGATTATCCTGAAATTCAACAACCTGCCTACCAGTTGAATCTGGTACTTCGCTTGCATGATGATTATCAAGGATGAAAATTCTAGCACGTTCTAAACATGCGGAAGGCTGTTCTAAAAAACTTTCTAATGTGCGTCTTATATTCTTTCCCTCTTGACTTGATGCAATACAAATAGATATTTTTTTATCTCTGGCAGTTGAACCTGGAATTGTTTCGTCGAGCGATCTAAGAAACTGAATGTAAGCATTACTGTGTTGCTTTAAATAATTTGCAATCTCAACGCCCTCAACTAACTCTGCATCAGAATTATCTACTAAAGTTTGTGACTTTGACTTTAAGCCTTCATAGATTCCAAAGAACAAAGATGAAGAATCTTTCATTTGCCTCTCAATCAACTCAGTTGGAATTTTTGTGCCTTTAAATTCACTTTCAACCATTTTATATAGTACTATACATTATCTTATAGTAATATGCAATATTATTATTAAAACCTTATCTTTATTCTATATATTTATTGATTCATTAGGTTTTTCTTTGTATAATCCAAAAATGAAGAAGCTTTATATTGTAAGACACGGTCAATCTGAAGGCAACATAATCAAACACGTGTCTTTCGCTCACACGCCAATTACTGAGAAAGGAAGAAATGATGCATATAGATTGGGTAAAAGATTAAAAAGAGAAAAAATAAAAGTTGATATAATTTTTTACAGCCCTCTTACTCGTTCAGCTCAAACACTTGAAGCCATTAAGGAAGGGGGGTTTGATATTTCGCAAATTCAGGTTAAGCCAAACCCGCTTTTACAAGAAATTAACCGAAAAGAATTTGAAGGAAAACCAAGTGATGAATACTATGCTAAACGCTCAGAAAGCGGACTACCAGTAAATGATTACCGATGTAAAGGTGGAGAAAGTGAAAACGACGTAAAAAAAAGAGCAATAAAGTTTCTAGATAATTTCAAGAGTTCAAAATTTGACTCTGTGTTGATAGTTACACACGGACATTTTATTGCTTGGATTATGATACTACTTGGATTTTCAGATATCGGTCACATGCACGGAGCATCTCTTTCTTTAGTAAAAATCAATGGCAATAATGCAAGAGTCGCTTTCTTAGATGACATATCTCATCTTAAATAATTATTCATTTCTTCTCTTGCCAATTTTTTTACCTCAAGATAACGATTATACTCATATTCTAAATCAAATCCGGGAGCATGATAAAAACAGTGATTTGCAACTAAATCCATTGTTTTATCTGGAGGAAAAATATTTAATTGATTAAAATCAGCTAATGCATGTGCATATACCAATGGATTATAAACATAGTCATGAACAATGGAAATATACCGGTGTTGCGGATTTTCAGGATCCATTCGTGAACGAACCCATTCGCTATAGCTTCTGCAAAACGGATAAAAAAAATCAGCATACATTATTCCAATTTCTGTTACAGCAAAGTTTTTCGGAGTTGGATCTATTCCAACTGGGCAATTTTTAATTAAACACAATGCGTTTAAAATTCCATTCACTCCTGAAATAAACTGCTCATCTCCTAGTGCCATTTGAGCATCAAGAAACACATCATGATATTTTGTAGTAATGATTATTGTGTCACCCTGTAGAATGATTTCAAAAATTTCTACTACAGGAATGCCTGCTTTTTTAAGTTCGCTAATATAATCTTCAATAAAATCTCGCATTTTAAGAGGATTTTTATCCTGCGATGCAAGCCGAGAAACATCAATAACTGACAAAACTTTATCACCTGAGCGATAAGTTTCTTTGGAAGTTAAACCACTTCTTAGTTGCACGAATTCTCCAGAAGTTTTTAACGCTTCGACATTATACATGTTGCTTCTTATACTCTTCCATACTTTTAACCAACTCCTGTTTACAAAAAAAGCGCTGACGCCTTAAATTCAGTATCAAGTCTTCATTGTTAGAATTCTTTAACAACTTTTTTGGTGAATCATAACAGATCAATTGATTACCATTGCCTATAATCATCCATTTTGAATTTAATTTCAACAATTTATCAAGATTTTTCACAGCCCAGCTAAACTGCCCCAGTTTTATGGTTTTTAAAGCAAGAGGAAAGCTTTGCTTATTCTTATCCAAGAAACAAATAAACATCTCGATTAACTTTTCTTTTTTTTCTGGCAATATTTCTACAAACTGTGTCATTGCCGATAGAAATGAGCTATTGGGTGAAAATTGAACCAAGTAATAACTACATCCATCCTCTTTTTTCTTATAATGTAAATATTTATCTTTGCTGGCAGGTATAAAAAAATCAACGAATACTGTGTTTTTGCCATTAAAAGTGAATTGTTCATGAAATGAGGACAACCCTATTCCTGCACACAATCCTTTTTTCAAATTATTAAGATAACTCCTGTATGCAACACAAAAAGAGTCACTTTTCAGAGCATCGAGAAGGGTTTTACCCTCATATGAATATTTATTTACGATTACCTCGTCCTCAACCAAATGAGGAATTTCAGCATATCGAGGAACACAAACTCCAGCTTTTTTACATTGCTCATAATAGTTTGATATATCTTTAGTAATTTGACTTACTGAGCGATCATATTTTTCTGTGTTAATTATCTTATAAACAAATCGACTATCACGATGAACCGTTTGGACAGAACCATGTTTATAAATTGGCATTTTCGCAATTTTATTTATTTTTTTCATATGCTGCGATCTGACCATGAACATCAATATTAAAATCTGTATGGTGACCGCTACAACAACTACAAATGGAAAAAGAAGGTTTCCTGAGCTTTTTTCTAAATCCAACAAAACGTTTTGAATTCCAAATTGAATCAAAGTCAGATTTGTTTATATTTCCCATTATTAAATCTTTATGCAAATGATGTGGCGCAACACAGCAAGGCGTGACAGAACCATCAGATATAATATAAGCATAGAAACAAGGAACTACACATGAAATATTTTGATATATTTTTTTCGTGTATAATCCTCCAGTTGTCGCAGATAAAAAATTATTACCATGTCTCTCTAATTCAAATGGATCAGAAACTGTTCGATATATACCAGTAAAACCATATTTAGAATATTTCTTAAGCAAAATAGGCCTAACTCTATCATAGAAATCTTTTAATTCTCCTCTGGATAAAAAGTCTTTTTTGTTCTCTTTGTTTTTTATAGGTATGAAGTTAATCTCGTCATAATTTGCCACTTTTTTTAAGTCCAAAATTTTAGGTGTGTCAATGTAATTATTCTTGTTGATAATAGAATAGACCACAATTTTGGCTTTTGAATTATATTTCTTTTTGTATTTGTCTAAGTTCTGAATTGCCCCCATGGCTCTCTCCCACCCATCGTCCAATCTTCTCCTTTGATTGTGCTTTTCTGGACAATGTGAATCAATAGAAATCGCAACTTCCCTTATTCCATAACTAACAAGTCTTTCCGCACAATAATTATCAATCAGATACCCATTACTGTTGATTTTTACTGTTAATCCAAGGGTGTTTGAATATTTTACGAATTTAAGAAAGTCTGGATGTAAGGTAGGTTCTCCACCAGTAAAATCGACCTCTCTGCAACCCATACTTTTAATTATCTTGAGTGTTTTTAGAACTATTTCACTTTTTAAAACATCTGGTTTAATTAGATATAAATTACAATGTAGGCAACGAGCATTACATCCATTTGTTAGTTGAAATTTCACCCTATGAGGACGAACTGCTTCATTATTTCTAACTTTCCTGATATCTTGGATACTTAATTTAATCTTCATTAATATTAAAGTCTCTGTTAAATATTATTTTCAGATATTCAACAGAGGCTAGCCCCTCTACAGAGTTAATCTTGTAGGTGTATCTATTCATCGCCGAAACCTCAGAAAGGGTAGATTTCTTTGTTAACAAATGATATGGGGAATAGGAACTTGGTCTAACTTCACCACCTGAATCTTTAATTAGTTTAATTGTCTTTAACACATCTTTTTTAGTTTGACCCGGCAAACCAAGCATAATATAACATTTCGCGTTTATACCAACTTTTTTAAGCATTTTAATTGTTTTTATAACTTGGTGAGTTGACTGAACTTTGTGAATTTCTTGTTGAATATCTTCCTGAAGAGATTCGATTCCAATTCCAACAGACTTACAACCAGCATTGGCCATAATTTTAACAATTTCCTCATCTAACAATGTAATACGTGTAGTACATCGCCAACTAAATTTAATATTTTCTTTTATAAGCTGTTGACAAAATTCTCTTACCCATTTTTTATCGTAAGTAAAATTTGGAGAAAACATTTGAATTGCATTAAAATACTCTTTGTTATCTTTTATATATTTTATGGTTTTGTCTACTGGCCGTCTTCTTTCTTTTCCACCATACATCTGTGTAGCAAAACAATATTCGCAATTGAAGGGACAGCCTCTTGATACAGTTAAGCTTATCTGTCTTTTGCCAAATTTCCTTATTGTTTTCTTATTAGAAATAATTCTGTCATATCCGTTCAACGGCAACTCCTTTAAAGGCGGAAATGCCCATAAATCAGGCTCCAGATATTTAGGTTTAGCCTTGTAACCTCTCGAATTAACAACCACTCCAGAAAGCTCTTTTTCGTCAATTAATTTCTCTTTATACTTAATAAAACTCTCAATTCCTAATTCAGGATCTCCTGCCCATATATAAGCATCAAAAATAGGTTTACCAAAAAACTGAGGGACATAATAACAAGAAGGACCATAGGCGATAATGTTTGTATTTGGCGTAATCTCTTTACAAATCTGAGCAGCCCTAATTGCCGAATGTGTATTATGAACATAAGAAAGGATAATTAGGTAGTCATAACGATTAAGCAACTTCTGGATATACTCTTTTTTCAAATAATTCAAAACACCACCATCGAAAATATCAACCTGATACTCTGGTTTATCGATAAAATATGCAGCAGTCTCACCTAAAATTGTATAGTGGTGATGTAAAGTTAAATCATACGGCATTTCCGGTGGCCAGAGAAATAATATTCGAAGTTTATTATTCATCTATCAAAAATATTATCATGACTATAGGATAAGTTCAAGTATATAATACTCTGAGAAAAAGTATCTACTTTAGAGTTTCCAAAATAATGTAATTTTTTCAACTAATGAAGTAATCATAATCTCATATATAAACCGCTGAATGCGGAAGACAGAACAGGACGAAGGTAATTCCCACTCAGAGCATAAAAGTATGAAATTATCAAAATAGGTTTAAATTTTTTACAAAGTCCTCGCAAAAACTTCTTTTTATCCTTTTATTACTTATGTTTCTGACATTTTAGGAGAGAGGACTTACTTATCTAGAATATCGAAAAGTTCTAATAATATTTAAACTAGCTTCTTCTCTGAAAAACGACTATAGGTTTCTCTAATTGTCATCAAAAGTGAGCCTAAGCCAAAAGACAAGGCAATCATTTGAACAAAACCTCCAATGAAAGGCAAAACAATGGCAATTGCATAAATCACTAGACCAACTGCTAAATCCCAAAAATCTCTCTTGTCAAGATTTGTCTTACCCAAAACTGTCGATCCCAGCCATAGAGAAACGGGAATAACAGAAAGGAAAATTGCCAGCATGTATGCCCCAATTATAAAAAATGCTAAAGGTATTCCTAATAAAGAAATCAGCAAAAGAATGAACAAAATTGGCGCAAGGAAAAGAGCAATAAATCCAATTACAAAACTTCTGGTTGTTGACTTCATAATAATTGAAACTGTCTTCTGAGCAAATCTTGGAAGAAAACGTAAAAATAATATTCCAACAACTAAGGTTGAAACAAACCAGGCAACTTTCATTCCTAATGCAATGCTGGCAAAAAAGCTGCCCATTTTTCGTCCAATCGATTTGGGATCTGTATCTATAGAAACTACAGGTTCATTGCGATTCAATGCACCAGAAATAGTTGAGTCTGAACTGATTACTGCATCTTTCTCACTCCAGTAAGTTAAATCATTTTCCACGTTTGCTCCCGATGAAAGTCTTAATTCCCCAACATATATCTCAGCTTTCCCTCCAACTCTGTTTCCTAAAGTTAAATTGCCCGCTATTGCTCTTAAGCTTCCATTAACTTGCGAATTTACCCTAGCATTACCGGAAGCAAGAACTAAGGATTTACCAATAGTAGCGGTATCTACTAAAACAACTTCCCCACCTAAGGCAGTTAAACTGCCATTAATCTGCCCGCTAACAATGATCTGTCCACCTGCAACTCTTACGTCTTGGCCAACATCACCCATGATATTCACACTTCCGCCTGCAGCAATAAGATCACCATTAATTATTCCGTTAATAATCACCTGACCTCCGGCAAGATATACATCACCATTGATTGTGCCGTTGATTTCTACCATATCCCCAGCGGCAAAATAATCGTCATCGATTGTCTTGCCTTCTTCAAGAACCACTACTCTCTCATCACGGTTATCATCTCGGGCATAGATATTAAAAAATGAAGAAGCTAAAACAAAAAAGGCTGCAAAAATTAAAAATAATTTTTTCATACTTTATTATATCAAGAAATGTTAAATTACCACAAAAATTTATTACAACCGGTTATACTAAAATATTAAACAAGAGCAGTCTGGAATACCTTATCCAAACTATCCACAAAAACAAATTTCAAATCTTTTTTAATGTTTGACGGAACTTCGTTCATATCTTTTTTGTTTTCCTTAGGAAGCATAACTGTTTTTAAATCAGCTCTATGGGCGGCTAAAACCTTTTCTTTTACTCCGCCGATTGGCAGAACTTTTCCCCTCAAGGTTATCTCTCCAGTCATACCAATATCTGCATGAACCTTCTTTTTTGCAAGAGCTGAATATAAAGCTGTGGCAATAGCGACACCTGCAGAAGGACCATCTTTAGGCACAGCACCTTCAGGAACATGAATATGAATATCTGTTTTTCTACCAAAGTCCTTGCTAATTCCAAATTCATTCCAATGACTCCTCAAAAATGAGACCGCAGCTTGGCAAGATTCTTTCATGACATCCCCCAGCTTGCCAGTTAAATAAATCTTTCCATTGCCAGGCATTAATGCCACTTCGATAAATAAAATTTCACCGCCAGCTTGAGTCCAGGCCAAACCAGTAGCGATACCTATTTCATCCTTTCTTTCTTTAGCCGTATGAGCATACTCTCTTGGACCAAGAAGTTTTTCCAATCTTTTTTTGGTAATATTTTTTTCCACCTTCTTACCTTCGGCAATTTTTCTGGCTACTTTCCTTGTGATATTGGCAATTACTCTTTCTAAACTTCTCACCCCTGCCTCTTGCGTATAACTTCTAATCATTTCCTTAACGGCAGAGTCTTCGATAAGCACATTTTTCCCTGCCAAACCATTATTTTCTATTTGTTTGGGAACAAGATATTTTTTAGCAATATGAAGTTTTTCCTCTTCGGTATATCCAGAAAACCTGATAATTTCCAATCTATCTCTTAAAGCCGGAGGAATAGTATCCAAAACATTCCCAGTCAAAATAAAAAATACTTCAGATAGATCGTAAGGCGCTTCTAAATAATGATCTGAAAAATTGGTATTTTGCTCTGGATCAAGTGCTTCCAATAAGGCAGCTGAAGGATCGCCTCTGTAATCCGCTCCGATTTTATCTACTTCATCAAGCATAAAAACCGGATTTTTTGTTCCAGCCGTTCTCATAGCTTGAATAATTCTCCCTGGCATTGCTCCAACATATGTTCTTCTGTGTCCTCTAATTTCTGCCTCATCTCTAACTCCGCCTAAAGAAATCCTTACAAATTCTCTGCCAAGAGATTTAGCGATTGACTTACCCAATGAAGTTTTGCCAACTCCCGGAGGTCCAATAAAACATAAAATGTTTGGTGTTCCTGGAGTTTTTGAAGTTATTTTGCTCTCTTTTTTCAGTTTCATAACAGCCAAATACTCCAAAATCCTTTCTTTAACTTTCTTTAATCCATAATGATCGTTATTCAAAATTTTTGAGGCATGTTTTATTGAAATACTTTTTTGACCTTTACTCTTCCATGGGACATCTACCAATACCTCAAGATATGTCCTAATATAGCTAGCTTCAGGAGCGATAGAAGGCATACTTTCAAGTCGGCTCAACTCATACTCCGCCTTCTTCATTACTTCTTTGGGCATGCCTGATTTTTTAATTTTCTTTCGTAAATCAGCTAACTCATCTGGCATCTCCTGTCCAATACCACCCAATGTTTTCAACTCTCTTTCGATAGTTCTTTTTTTCTCTTCCAAAACAGCTTTTTTCATACTCTTCTCAAACTTAGTCTGAGTTTTTTTATCAATTCTTTTCTCAAGCTCTAAAACTTTTATCTCACTTGATAAGCCATTAATAACCAAATTTAACCTCTTCTTGATTGAAGCGGCTTCAAGTATTTCCTGTTTTTCGGAAAGAGGAATTTCTAAGATATAACCAACCTGATCTAATAATTCAGACAAAGGTACACCTGCACTTAATCTGATCATAAAAAAAGGATCAACCGATTTACCTAATCCAAAAGATCTTCTTAGTTCTTTAACTAAATGAGAAGAGCTTACTCTTGTTTCCTGATCCTCATCTACAACATCGGAAATTTCAACTATCTTAACGGTTTGAAATGGTTTTTCATCCTCTTGATCAACCAAACCCACTCTTTTTATTCCTTTAACAACTGCATGTAATCCACCTTCGGTTTGAAATACCTGCTCAATTTCACACAATACTCCAGTGTGGTAATAGTCGTTCCATTTTGGGTCTTCTGTTCTTGGGTCTCTCTGAGCCACTAAAACAACTTTCTTGCCATTTTGATATGCAACATTGATTGCCATACTGGTTTTTGGACGACCAAATGTTAAGTTAATTTCGACGTGGGGAAAAGGCACTAAATTCCTCAAAGGAATAAGAGGGAAAACATTTTTGTTTGTTGTGTATTTGTCTGAATTTTTTTCTTTGTTATTCATGTAATTAGCAGTCTAGCAAAGATCTTGCTAAAAGTCAACGATATTAAGCTTAAAATAGTCAATTTAAATGGTATAATCAAATATGAATTCCGAAAGATCTGAAAAATATTCTACTATCCTCATTCATTATAGCGAAATTGCCTTAAAAGGCAAAAACAGAATTTTTTTTGAGGAGAAACTAATAAATAATATTATTGTTAGCCTTAAAGAAAAAGGCATCTTGTCTAAAGCAGAAAGATTATTTGGAAGAATATTAATTCATACTAAAGATATAGAAAAATCTCTAGATATCCTTAAAAATATTTTTGGTGTTGCCTTTTTTGCCGAAATCGAAGTTGAAGAAAAATTAGTTAAGAAATCCATCAAAAAAATGTTGAAAAACAAAAAATTTGAGACTTTTGCTGTCAGGGCAAAGGCTTCATTGTCAAGGAAAAGCTTAAGCAGTAATCAGATGGAAATTAAATACGGAAACTTTATTAGGACAAAGTTTAATAAAAAGGTTGATTTAACTAATCCGGATCTGACTGTTTATATAGAAACTATCGATAATAAAAGAT
Source organism: Patescibacteria group bacterium UBA6130 (assembly GCA_002428285.1). Classification (GTDB taxonomy): domain Bacteria; phylum Patescibacteriota; class Microgenomatia; order UBA12405; family UBA6130; genus UBA6130. The sequence continues at coordinate 49,709 of DIVO01000012.1, forward strand.
TTGCCTTATATACCAAAAAGAAACCGGGACTAAGGGGCTTGCCAACAGGATCATCGGGCAAAGCCTTGGTTCTGCTATCAGGAGGAATAGACTCACCTGTTGCCTCATACAAAGCAATGTCCAGAGGTTTAAGTGTCGATTATATTCATTTTCATAGTTACCCTCAAACCAATAAACAATCCCTAGATAAAGTTAAACAGCTAGCAACAATCTTAAAAAAATATCATCCACAGCCAAGTGTTTTATATTTTGTCCCCATTCTTGAAGCTCAAAAAGACTTTTTAAACTCCACCGACAATAAATATCTGGTTTTGCTCTATCGAAGGTTAATGCTGAAAATCGCTCAAAAATTAGCAGATAGACTTAACTCTCAAGCTCTTATAACCGGAGATAGTTTAGGACAAGTTGCCAGTCAAACAATTGAAAATATTACCGTGCAAAATTCAGCAGTTGAAATTCCAATATTAAGACCGCTAATAACTCAAGATAAAGAAGATATTATAAAACTGGCAAAAAAGATTGGGACCTACGAGCTATCCATACAACCCCATCAAGACTGCTGTTCCCTATTTGTTCCAAAACATCCCACTACAAAAGCTAAGATTGAGGATATAATAAAACAAGAAGCCGAAATAGATATAAATAATCACATTAAAAAAGCTTTGGAAAAAATGGAAACAGTAAAATTATAATCATGAAAAAGAAAAAGCAAGAAAAACAAAAAGCCGGAAATGTTGTGTTGATAGGAAGGCCTAATGCAGGAAAATCAACTTTAATTAACTCAATAGTTCAACAAAAAGTTGCAATTACTTCTCCCAAGCCTCAAACCACCAGAAAAGTAATTAAAGCAGCCTATCAGGATGAAAGAGGGCAGATTATTTTTTGGGATATGCCTGGGGTCTTGAAAAAGAATGTTGACTTAGTTAGTAAAAAAACCAGCGCCGTGCCGGGTAAAAATTTAGATAATGCCGATCTGCTTCTTTACATCATCGATAAAACACGAGAAAGAGGAGATGAGGAAAATGTCGCCCTAGGTATTATCAGAAAAATTGATAAGCCCAAAATTATGGTAATGAACAAAATTGATAAACCAGGCAAAGATTTTTCTTATCAGTATGATTTTTTAAAGGATGAATTTGACGAATTTTTAGAAATCTCGGCCTTAAAATCAACCCATCTCAAAACCCTTCTGGAAAAAATATTTTCCTACCTACCAGAAAAAAAAGAGGACCTGTTTAGTCAAAAACAGCTCATGGAAAATAAAATACTTAATCAGACATCAAGTGAATTTATTTCTGAACTGATAAGAGAAAAAATATTTTTAACACTACGTCATGAACTCCCCTATTCTACTCATGTTGTAGTTGAAAATATGGAAGAAAAGAATGGTGTCTTTCACATTAAAGCAAATATTTTGACAAACACCGAACGATACAAAAGAATGATCATCGGTAGAAAAGCCGAAACAGTTAAAACGATTGGAATTAAAGCCCGAAAAGAAATAGAACTATTTACCGATAAAAAAATATTCTTAAGACTTAATGTAATCACCGATCCTCACTGGCCGGAAAAATATCTTTAACTCTTTGGATATTTGTTTAAAAAGTTACTGTTATCTTGAAGAATTTTATGTTATAAAATAGACTGTTCAGATACAAAAAATATAGAAATCTAACTTCTAAAAAATGATTAAAGTAAGCAATCTTACAAAAAC
>DIVO01000041.1:0-8658 GCA_002428285.1 Patescibacteria group bacterium UBA6130
AATCCCCTCCTGAAAGTTGAGTATAATTAAATAATGTCGATCACAAAAAATTTAGATATATTAGCCAAGGAACTCATAAGTCAAGATCACTCTCTATTAGAAGTTTTCGACAAATCTGAATTACTAAAAATCATTAAATCTTCCTCAAAAATTGCCGAAAAAAATTACATAAAAATAAAAACTCCCAAAACTTGTTCAAAAGACTTTTTCGTTGATTATTGGGTTAGAGAAACTGTCAAGATAACTTACGCTGAAAAAATAATTAAGGAAGTCTCCAAAAACAGCAACGAGTCCCTTTCCAAAGCCTTAGCTCGGTTTACTTATCATCTACCACTTGAGCTTCAATCAATCATAAATAAAAAACTGTTTGAAAGAAAACTAGAAGATAGAAGAATTTTCTGGGAAAGCCTCAACCTCCCCTTAGAAAAGATAAACAGTGAATATAAAAACATCATAATTGCACGAAATCAATCAGCAAAAAAGCAAGGTTACAAGAATTTTCTTGAACAAAGTCTGAAAATACAAAAAATTACTAACGAAAAATACGACTGTTTTATGAAAAATCAAGAAAAAGTAATTGCTTATTGCGACAAAAGAATTCCAAAAGAAAAACTACCTCAAAGTTTTTACTCAGAATTTAATATCCCCTGTTTTATTTGTTTGCTTCCCAACTTTCCATTTAAGAGTCTTAAAGAAGTAATCGTGTATTTGTCAGAGGAAAATAAGTTGATTAATAAATATAAAAGTAAGCTCAAAATCGACTATACAGATCACATTAATATCAAATATATTAAGGAAACAGATAACTTCAACATAAACATAAATAAAAATGACAATATACGTCACCAAAGCCTTGGTCTAATTCATGAGCTGGGACATTTTCATTGTTTCTTAAAGTCTTTCAGGAAAAAAATAAATCCGCTGGTAACGGGTAAGTATCTTAATGAAAAGTGTGCTTTAGAATTTCAAAATCAAACCTTGAGGAATATTTCTGAATCCCTATATAAAGCATATTTGGGAGAATATTTGCTAAAACTAAGAAGAATTAATTTTGAATTACAAATTTACAATAATCCCAATGAAAACTTAAGCAGGCTATATTCAAAAAGTTTTAACGATTGCTTTCTAGATGCAAATCAAAAAGACAACCCCCAATACCTACTTGATTCTGATATTCTCTTGAAACCACTCAACTCTTTGTCTAATGTCGTTGCAGAGACACATATTATTCTCCAAAAACCAACTTTTTAACCCGACCAGTATATTCTCGTTTTTGGGTTAAAATATCCAACAGCAATATCTTTTATTATTTCAGCTTTTTTATTTAGTTCTGCTTCGTTAGATAAATAATTATCCAAATCCATCGTTAGATCAATTATCTTTTCAATGCCACTAGAATATATATATTTTTTGAGCTGAATTATTCTAAATGGTTTTATCAACTGATCAACTATTCTATTGAATTCTTTTGGAGTAAGTATTTGCTTAGACATCCCTATCGATAATACATAGCAACCTTCCGCAAGTTTTTCCTCGGATAATTTAATATTTCTAGCATTATATGCACTATAAGCGTCAGAAAATATATTATTTAGCATGTTTTTTGGATCAAACACACCTTTATCCCCCTGAATTCTCCTCACTTCTTCAGTTACTTCTCTAAATGTTGGTTTCCTCTTAAGCCTTTTAGATAAAATTCCATTGACCTCTTCCCTCTTAAGTGAAAGATTTCTTACTAACTCATTCAAATCATCTGTTAATTTTATTTTTTTCTTAGACATTTTAGATAGGAGGATAAGTCCCATCACTTTTTCTCTTAAAAAAAGATCCTCTTATAAGACGAAAGGCTAACCTATTTTCTAATTTGTAAACCATGGGAACAGCAATCAAATTGTCACAGGAAAAACATCTTAGATTGGGTAAAGAACTTTTGTTGAATGAATCCTGTAAGTTTGAAAGGTTTTTAGGCTCAAATATTCTGTCAAGATACATTCTAAGAAGAGAGCCAGAACCATCTTTCTGATATAAAGCAATGTGACTCTGGCAAAAACTACAATATATATCCAGAAATTCGGAACCTCCGCCACGCTCTCTTGCATACCCATCTTTCTTAAGTTTATATTGAATTGTTTCGGACTGTTCACCCATATGATTCTACTTTATCAAATTATCTAACCTTAAGATTTTTAGAGCCTTAGACACCAAAAAATCACCCGTTTCTGCCCAGTCGAAATACTTTTTATAATTCTTAGGATCAATAAGTTTAATGCGGGTAATAGTACCATCAGGATCACCTTTAAACTCTCCCCTCGGTCCTACCTTGCAAGCCAAACGAAACTGATAGTGCCAATTGTCATCGGCATCTGTAATTTTTTGGACAGCAATAGGCTTCCATCTCAAAACCGCCATATTACTTTCTTCTAATACTTCTCGTTTTAATGCTTGTTCAACGGTTTCACCAGCTTCAGGCTTGCCGCCAGGGTGTCCCCAACAATTCCTTTTACCATCGTAAACCATTACTAACTTGTCCTTACAAAAACAGATACCCATAATCTGACGCCATTTATTTAAGTCAAAATTATCAAAGTTATTAACATCGAACAATTGTGAAGAGTATTTCTGATTTCCGCTAACAAAACTTGAAGATAAAATAGGTAACTCTTTATGATTGTTGGTCATTTAAATTAATCAACATCATAATTATCTTTTCGTCTAAATTGAACTAGTACTTTATCATTCTTAACAACAATTAGCCTCACCCGAACATCAATTTGATGACTAATCATATTGAATAATTATACACTGTTCTGTTGTTTGATTAGAACATTATCCCAACATAAAGGGAAAATATCTTGATGTTAAAATTACTAAATGGATGGAGCAACCGGAATTACATTTAACGATAAAGGCCAACTGCTTTTAGTCAAGAGAAGAGATATTCCCATGTGGGTTCTTCCAGGTGGAGGAATTGAATCACAAGAAACACCCCAAGAGGCAGTTGTCAGAGAAAGTTTTGAAGAATCAGGGTTTACTGTAAAGATTATTAGAAAAGTTGCCGAATATCATTATGAAAAGCAAAAAAAGGTAAATTATTTTTTTGAGTGTCGAATAATAGGTGGATCTCCTACAATCGGACCTGAATCTAAAGAAGTAGCCTGTTTCGATCTCGATAACCTTCCTACTCCCCATCACCCAATGATGCAATTATGGTTGTCTGACTTAAATTTAAGAAGAAATACCACTATAAAAAGAGAATTAAAACCAGTCAGTCCAAAAGATATTTTTAAAGCTTTCCACCGATATCCAGTTGTAATTTTTCGTTATCTTCTTGTAAAAATCGGTAGAATAAATACTTAACACTTTTTTCTTTATTCAAAATTCCCAGATTTCTTTAGATAACTCAAGTCGTGCAAAAATACTCTTATCCCCTTTATGAATAACGAATAGCGTCTTTACTGATATCCAGCTTTTCGACTATCGCGAATTAAGACTAAGTGATTAGCAAATTCTCCGGTGTCCAGCACTCTCTCGGTAACATATAAACCTATCGAACTTAAAATAGTTGGATGGGCTTTGGCGCTCTCATTTTCAAAATTTAAAACAATCTCATCCCTTAACAGTCCTCGGCAAGAAGAATCAAAATTTTTTAATATTTGCATTACTCTTGCTGGACTGTCTCTGCTTGACCAGCCAACCTCGCCGTCAAAAAATTCTACAAAAGGCGTGTTGAGGTTGCCAATTATTTTGGAATACAAACCTATCTTATCCTGATTATCATCAAACAGCATCATTACCTCCTCAATTGAAGCTGCAACTTTTAGAAGATCCCGAGAAACTTCGCTATTAGGATCATTATCTATCTCGATAATCCATTGGTTTAACGGACTGGGAATTTGGCTAAAAGGGAAATTTGTAACTAAAACAGAAAGGCTATCAGGAATATGAACAACAATTTCATTTGCCGGACCATAAGCATAAGAACACTGGACCCTGGTAACAAGACAATTACCTTCTCCTCTTCTTGAGTCATTATAACTTTCCAGAGAAGTCATGGCATATTCAAACCCATCGTGTTCCAGCCCTTTTTCCTTCATTATTTATTACTATGTCCCGCAATTTACTAGCTCATTAAAAAATATCGCCCATTCTTGTTATAAACTAATCTTTAATGATCTCTTTCAACCAAAAAATCAATAGCGTCAGCCAAAGTTTGTTTGCCTTTTGCGTTGATAAAATCAAGTTCAAGATTTAAATATTCCAATGCCTTTACCGAGTAATTTTTGGCAAGTTTTTCCCCATAATCCAAACTCCCCGATTGTCTCATACTTTTAATTACCCATTTAACCTCCTTAATTGATTTTTCTTTACTTGATTTTCTCAAGATTTCCAAAAGTTTTGGCTTGTTCTCTTTTTCGATATTTTCAAGTAAATGAATCAAGAAAACTGTTTTCTTGCTTTCATAAACATCACTGCTCAGTTGCTTTTTTAGTCCCCCAAAATCAGAGGTTAGATCAAGTAAATCATCCTTTATCTGAAAAGCTCTTCCCATCATCTGCCCAAATTTATAGAGCTTTTCTAACTGTGAATTTTCGGCTCCTGCTCCTATAGCTCCTAACCTCATCGGTCCGGCAATGGAGTAATAAGAAGTTTTTCCGTCTATGATATACAAAACATCCTCTTGAGTTGGCTCTCTCTTTTCTTCCTGCGCCCATTTTAATTCAGCAGTCTGGCCAAAAATTGTTCTGGACAACATTTGAGCAAACTCATCCATTATCCTATCGGCTATGTTTTTATCAAGAATTTCGTAATTATTTCTCAAAACTTTCCACATTAAGACATGCAAAGCGTCCCCTGCATTGATAGCAAGATTTTTGCCATAAATATTATGCAGAGTGGGAAAACCTCGCCTTTGATTGCCATTGTCTTCAATATCATCATGAATTAACAGCCATTCTTCAGACAACTGCATTGCTAAAGCCGTATTAAGAATCTTTTCTCTGGAGCCTCCCATGCTCTCACAGATCAATAACACTAAAGAAGGACGCAGATATTTTCCTTGCCTTCGAGGATAGTCATCCACCATTTCCTTATGAAAATCCGCCAATGAAGAGTATTTTTTGTCTATTTTGCAACATTCTTCAAAATCTAAAATTCCTTTAAGAGCATTTTGCATTAAGGGCCAAACATCTTTTTTTGTTGCGAGCAAATGTTCTAAAAATTTATGATCTTTCATTTGTGTTTGAAGCAATTACAAATAACAAATCTGACAACCTGTTGATATATTTTAAAACAGCTTGATTTTTCGGTTTTAATTTGACAGTTTGTCTTTCGGCTCTGCGGACAATCGTTCGGGATAAATGAAGAAAACCGGAGTATTCATCAGATCCAGGGAGAACAAAACCAGCAACCACTTCTTGCGTCGCACAATATTTATCTATCGTTTCTTCTAGCCAGACCACTCTTTCTGTTTTTATCTCTTGTGCACAGCAAACCAGAGCACCGGCAATCCCCATCAAATCTTCCTGGATTAAGCGCAAAATCTCCTTTTCCTCAGATGGAGCCTTTAATTTTGCCAGTCCAATTGCGCTAACTGCTTCGTCTATACTTCCCAGCACCTCAACAAGGTCACTATCTTTTCCAATCCTTTTTCCTAAAACATCCGTTTTACCCCTATCCCCTCTTTTGGTATAGATCTTCATGGCTTAGTTTACTATATTTCGATATTATCCCTTCAGCACTTTGAGTATCCGCAAGCCAAACACTTATTGCATCCCTCTTCATAAATCAGGCTCGCATTGCCGCATTTAGGACAAATATCCTTGTGCTGATTATTCTTTTTAGCTTCAGGATCGGAATATAATGAAGGCTGTTGACCTACAGCCTGAGCATCTTTCTCCGGAAGGCTTTCATTAATGTGCTGGCTGAATATCTTGGCGATTCCATCGGCCAAAGACCTTACCCTATCCTTGCCAAAACCCACAGAACCCCCGCCACCAATGCCCTCAAGCTGTTCAATAATAAGTTCAGCGACTTCCTTTTCACTAAGACCAGGACTACTAATCCTCAAACAAAGAGAGATCAGTCTGCCAATAGCCTCGGCATCGGCGGCAATATCCGAACCAGCCTTACCCACATTAACAAACACTTCAAAGGGCTGATCTTTGCGATCATTATAATTAACAGTTACAAAAGCTGTGCCCACAGGAGTTTGAGCTTTATAGGTAGATCCGCTAACCACCAATGGTCTTTCCTTGATGGGATTTTGTTGTTCTAAAGGCAAAACGGTTTGCTCTGGCTTCTTATCCTTAGTTCCAATATTCAAAACCTGAGAATCTTTACAACCATCTCTAAATATTGTAATTCCCTTACAGATAGTTCTAAAGGCCATCAGATAAGCTCTTTCTACATCTTCCTTTGTAGCGTTATTTGGCATATTGATAGTCTTTGATACAGCGTTGTCAACATACTTTTGAAAGGCTGCTTGAGTTTTGACGTGCCATTTCCAATCAATATCGTGAGCAGTTTTGAAAACCTTGGCTAACTTTTTTGGAATACCAGGCATATGAGAAATATTACCCTCCTCTGCTACCCAATCCACTATCTTCTCGCTTTCGCTATATTTTTTAACTTCCTTTTCGAATATGGGATTAACAAATTTCAAAGTTCTGACATCAGTCTTATGGGTAAAAGCCAAAGCAAAAATTGGTTCAATACCAGAACTCGCTCCGCCCAAAATTGAAATAGAGCCTGTTGGAGCAATGGTAGTAATCGTTGCATTTCGTTTCTCTGGTCCTTTGGAATAAATTGATTTTTTAAAGTTTGGAAAAGCTCCTCTTGTTTTTGCTAACTCCTGACTAGCCTCATGTCCTTTTTTATTGATAAATTTCATAACCCTTTTGGCCAAGGAAAGAGCGCGGGGAGAATCGTAGGGAATTCCGAGATTAAAAAGTAAATCTGCCCATCCCATCACTCCTAAGCCAATACGCCGATTTAATTTAGCATTTTTGTCGATTACTTCTAGAGGAAAGGGGTTAACATCAATTACGTTGTCAAGCAATCTTACCCCCAAAGCAACTGACTCTCCCAATTTTTTCCAATCAAGGCTATTTCCTTTTACAAAATTATTTAAATTAATACTCCCCAAATTGCATGCTTCATTTGGATAAAGCATCTGCTCTCCACAGGGATTAGTCGCCTCAATCGGACCCATAAACGGCACGGGATTACCTGCACCTTTATTAATCTTGTCGATGAAAAGCAACCCGGGATCCCCGGTCTTCCAAGCTGAATCAACAATTTTTTGGAACACTTTTTTTGCTGAAAGCTTTTTAATTTTATCTCCCATCTTATAATGACCACCCTTGCCATCTGGCCAACCCTCATGAGCTCTAAGCCAGTAATCCTTATCGTCAATTACTGCTTTCATAAACTCATCAGTTACAGCTACGGAAATGTTAAAGTTGGTAATCCCACCTTCGTTTTTACATACGATAAACTCCTCAATATCGGGATGATCAACCCGTAGAACTCCCATGTTGGCGCCCCTTCTAGTTCCTCCCTGTTTAACTTCATTGGTAGCTGAGTCGAATATTCTCATAAAAGAAACAGGACCAGAGGCTACTCCTCCAGAAGCTCCAACAAAACTACCTTTGGGTCTTAACCTAGAAAAAGAAAATCCAGTGCCTCCACCGCTTTTGTGAATAAGAGCAGCGTTTTTTATAGTGTCAAAGATGTTTTCCATCTTGTCTTCAATGGGAAGAACGAAACAAGCCGAATATTGAAGGTTGTTGCCTTTACCGGCGTTCATTAGTGTTGGAGAGTTTGGCAGAAAAGAAAAATTTATCATCAGGTCATAGTATTTTCTTGTCATTTTCTCGGTCTCTTTTTCATCAGCGCCAAATTTTTTTTCCGCCCTTGCCACCTCTTTGGCAACCCGATAAATCAATCCTTCCGGGGTCTCGATAACACTTCCTTTGTTATCCTTCCATAAATATCTTTCGTTTAACACTCTTAATGACTGTTCTGTCCACTCACCTCTAGGATAACCCTTAGGAGCATCAGATATTTTTTTTGCCATTTTTTTCCTTGAACTTTACTAATCGTTAACTTTTATTGCTTTTAGCATCTGCCAAGATCTTTTCAAAATCTTCAAGTTTTTGGATATCGAGGTAAACGCTTGCAAATCTTAAATAAGCAATCTCGTCTAATTTTTTCAACCTGTTCATCACCATAACACCTATATCTTTGGAGGGAACTTTAATTTTTTTTCTGTTTAGTAACTTCATTTCTATTTCTTCAACAACCTCATTGATCTGATCTTGGTTAACCGGTCTTTTCCAGCAAGCCTTTGTAATACCTCTTGCCAGCTTTTTATGGTCAAAGTCTTCATTCCGACCATCTTTTTTAATTACCCTTAAGTCAATGCTCCCAACCCTCTCATAAGTCGTAAACCTCTTTCCGCATTTCTCACAAACCCTCCGTCTGCGAGTAGCCTTGCCATCCTCAGCTTCCCGGGACTCCAAAACATTATTCTGGTTAAAACCGCAATAGGGGCAGATCATTCTAGTAATTATTCAACTTTCTAGTGTTAATATAATTATTAAACCACTACCCAAAGCGTTGTCAATAGGCAATATCAAGATCAAAGTAGATCATTAA
>DIVO01000041.1:8683-47343 GCA_002428285.1 Patescibacteria group bacterium UBA6130
GAATTAGATATGGCATAATAGAATAATCAATAACGATGGATTCAAAAATCAAATACTTTTTAGACAACTTTTTTTACCTCAATATCGAAAACAAAATAGTCCGCATCCCCTACTGGAGAAATAAACTAAATTTAAAGAAAGCCAAAAGAATTCAAGGTCCGTTTGGAGGCAAAGGCACACCTGAACAGATTAAATCAGCAACCATACAGAAAGCCAAAAAACTCAACGTTAACCTGAGAGAAATGACCGCTAAGCAGATAGAAGAATTCATGGAGCAAAACAGAATTGGCATCGACTGTTCCGGCTTTGTTTTTCAATTTCTTAACCAATTAAAACCAGGTTTTTGGAAAAAATTGAAAAAAGCTCCGGGAAAAAGCAGTAACCCGGCAAGAAGATTTAACGCTTCAGCTCTAACCTCAGATCAAAACTCAGTCAGGGTTGACAACAAAATAGATGCAATCAAAGTTGGAGATATAATTCCCGTAGGCTTGGAAAACGACAAAATAACCCACGTAATGGTTATTGTTGATATAACTCCCCAAGAGATTTTATATGCCCATTCCTCAAGTAGAACCCAGCTACAAGGTCCGCACTTGGGCAAAATTATTATCGAATACCCAAATGAGCCTCTGAATAAACAGCGCTGGGAAGAAGAACTCACTTCAGGGAAAAGTATTTTAAGCTTGGTCAAAAAACCTTTGGCAAAAATCGGAATAAGAAGAATAAAGGGATTTTAAAGAAATAAAGAGCAATTAAGAAACTGTCTTTACTTTTATTCCCGGTCCCATGGTAGCAGCTAAAACTAGCTTGTCGATATTTTGAGGATCAATTTTTTCAATTAATTTTTCAACGTTTTCTATTAATTCATCTTCATTTTGATCTAGTTTCCCCACAACCAAGTGAATAATAGGGGCTTTTTTTTCTGTTTTTACATCAATTCCGCTATCCTGCATTTTTTCTGCTTCTTTTTCAGGATTGGCAATTAAAGTCCCATTTTTAGGATTTGGCATTAAACCTTTGGGCCCCAAAACTCTGGCAAAAGGAAGTAATTTTGGCATAAACTTAGGGGTTGAAAGCAATACATCAAAATCAATATTGCCTTTTTTAATCTGAGCCAAAATTTTATCGTCAGCAACAACAACTTTTTTAGCCTTGCCTGTAAAATTAGGAAATTTTACCTGACCAAAAACCCCAACCTTTTTAACATTAATATGAACTTCCAAATTGCCCACAAAAGAGGTGATAGAGGTTTTCTTTGCTAATTTTACAGCTTCATTCAAAGAGTATGTCTTGGTAGGATCAACTTGTTTTTTAGCCTCCTTAATCTTTTTGCCTCTAGACTTGGTTCTTACTTTGGCTGTTTTAGCATCTCTACTTGATGTTTCCACCTCTTTTTCTGTAACTTTGACTTTCTTTATTTCTTGTTTCTTTGGTGCTTTGGTCTTTTTCTTTTTATCTGCCATTTTTTGAATTAAATAGATTTATTAAGCCTCTACCTGAACTCCCATACTTCTTGCTGTTCCTGCAATAATCTTCTTTGCCGCTTCAATGTCGTCAGTATTTAAATCCTTCATTTTTTCCTGAGCGATTTCTTCCAGGTCTTTTTGCGATAATTTGCCTGCCGATTTTCTCTTAGGTTCTCCCGAACCTTTTTCCAACTTTAATTTACTCTTTATCATATCGGCAACAGGGGGAAGTTTGGTTACAAAATCAAAACTTCTATCTTCATAGACAGTAATAACCACAGGAATAACTTTTCCCTTCTGATCCTGAGTTGCCTGATTATACTGGTTGATAAAATCCATAATAGGCACTCCATGCTGACCTAAAACAGGTCCTGCTGGAGGTCCAGGATTAGCTGTTCCGCCCTGAAGATTTAATTTTACGATTGCTTTAATTTTTTTTGCCATAGGTTGTGATGAACAATGAGTTGGATTGTATCTTAAATTTTACTTACCTGCAAGAAATCAAGCTCAACAGGAGTTTCCCTGCCAAACATAGATACCAAAACTTTTAATTTTCCTTTTTTCTCGTCAATCTCATCAATAGTTCCCAAAGAATCGACAAAAGCTCCGTCAATGATCTTAACAGCTTCACCAACTGAGAATTTTGTTTCGTATTCGACTTTTTGTTCAACAATATTTTTAATAATCTTATCAACTTCTGTTTGCGAGATGGGCATGGGTTTTTCGCCAATACCAACAAAGTTTGTAATTCCAGGAGTAGTTTTAACAGTTATCCAAGAATTATCATCCAAGATCATATTTACCAGAATATATCCTGGGAATATTTTTTCTTTGGTTTTAACCTTTTTGCCTCTTCTTATGACCATCTTATCCTTAATTGGAATGATGGCCTCAAATATCTTATCATCCAAACTCATGGTTTTTACTCTTTGTTTAAGAGCAGTAACCGCCTTATATTCATGCCCTGAGTAAGTATGAACAACAAACCAAGCTGCTCCCCTTCCTGGTTTTTGAAGGCTTAGCTGGAATTGATATTTATCTTTTTTAGATGCCTTTTTGGTTTTTTTATTAGCCATATTTATTAGTTAATTATTGAAATTTTTATCTTAATGCTATTTCTTCAACTAGCTTAGTAAAAAGCAGATCCACGCCACCAAATACAATACTTGCAATTAGGGCTACAAATAATACCACACCTGTAAGCCTAATTAAACTATCTTTATCCGCCCAGGTAATATGATTAAACTGTTCTCTTACTTCACTAAAATATTTAGACACTCGGTCCATGGAAGAATTTTAACACAAGTTTAGGTTTTTTACACCAACATATCACCTTCTCTTGCACATCAAGACTGAGGACAAAAAACCAGGCAGTAGGGATTAAGCGTTACTAGGGTTGTTTCTTCTCTTTTTCCACCCACGAAAGATATATACACCCAGCAATATCGGAACCCAGATTGCACCATAAACAGCAATCCAAATAATTGCCGAACCAAGCGATCGTCCGGTTGAAACCAAAGATCTGACAGCATATTTAAAAACAACCTCTGGTCTCCAAGGCTCACTTGGAGCATATGGCAAGGCCAATTCATCTGTTGAAAGATAAACTGTTATTTTGGAAAGGTTTGCGCTTTGTTTGTAATATTCCTGCTGTCCTTTAAGGTTATCGATTTGTGATTGCAGATTTGTTAATTCTCTTTGCACTTGCAATATGTCATTAATCTCACTGGCTTGCTCAAGTATAGCTTCAAATTTGGTTTTGGTTTTTTCCAACACTTGAAGCCTCTCCTCTAAATCAATATATTCATCGGTGACATCACTTCCCTGCCAATTTTCCGAAACAACCCGAACTCCAAGTTTTCTAAATTCATCTAAAGCTTGCTCTTGATTCTCAGTCGGCACTCGAACTGTCAAATCGGCCGTATCCGCTTCGTCAGGAGAGTTAAAATTGCTTTCAACCATATAACCACCAAGATTTTCGGAAATTGTAATAATGTCATCTCTGACTTGAACCACATTTTTTACCAACATAGAAAGCCAAGTGTTTTGAACCACCATTCGGTCATCATCAGTTACTACCGGAGCTGCTTGTCTTGAAGGAAAGCCTATTTCGGCATTACCAACGGCGTCCATAGTCTCATAGCTACCAGATTGTTTTGTCAATGGCACATCAAAAACTGGCTGATTGATAAATGACTCTTTTAAAATGACAAAAAGAAGAAAGAGAATAATTAAACCTTGCCAATGTTTCTTGATAAAAGTAATTGAATTATTCATATCTTATTTAAACAAAGATATGATTAAAAATCAATTTTTTGTGACAATTATCCGTATGATATAATTTCACTATGTTTGCAGACTTGAATAGAAAAAACATTATTATATAAGCAGCCGGAAAAAGTTTCCGGTTGCCTTTTAGTCCTTCGAAAGAAGGACTTTTTCGTTTTTAAGAGGTATCATAAGTAACAAACACATGAAAAAGAAAAAAATTAAATATACCGAACAGAAAAACTTCTCTTTTATTGAGAATGAAAAAGAAACACTTGATTGGTGGTATAAGCAAGGAATTGTAGAAAAATATCTAAGCAGAAATAACAATTCTGAGAAAAACTTCTCTTTTATCGATGGCCCTATTACCGCCAACAATCCAATGGGAGTTCATCATGCCTGGGGCAGGACAATTAAAGACCTCTACCAAAGATATAAAAATATGCAGGGATTCAAGCAAAGATTTCAAAACGGTTTTGATTGCCAAGGATTATGGGTAGAGGTCGAGGTCGAAAAAGAGAAGGGCTTTAAAAACAAATCTGATATCGAAAAATTTGGGGTTGATAAGTTTGTCCAAGCCTGCAAAGACCGGGTTTTAAAGTATTCCGATATTCAAACAACACAATCTAAAAGACTTGGGTATTTTATGGACTGGGATAACTCGTACTTCACCATGAGCGAGGAAAACAATTATATGATTTGGCATTTTTTAAAAGTTCTTCACGAAGAAGGAAGTATTTATCAAGGCACTGATTCCGTACCCTGGTGTCCAAGATGCGGCACTTCCATTTCCCAGCACGAGATCGCAACAGAAGGCTATAAAACAATCACTCATGATGCTGTTTTTATGAAATTTCCTGTGGTCAAAAATAGCAAGGTTGTTAAAGACGAGTACCTGCTTGTCTGGACCACTACTCCATGGACAATTCCTGCTGATACTTTGGTAGCCGTTCATCCCGACGTTATCTATGCCCTAGTCAAAGACGATAATGAAAAACTTTGGTTGGCAAAGGACCTAGTTAAAACAGTCGTTGGTTCCCAGGCAGAGATATTAAAAGAGGTGTTGGGTAAGGAGTTAATCGAAAAGGAAGGAGTAACCCACTATCAAGCACCATTTGATAATTTACCAATAATTAAAGACGTTGCAAAAAGCCCTCATTTTCACCAATTAGTTTTTGCCAAGGATCTTGTTACTCAAGACGAAGGCACTGGTTTGGTACATATCGTTCCGGGTGCAGGAACAGAAGATCATCACTTGGTTAAAAATGATCTTAAATGGAAAGAGGTTATTTTCCCTGTAGTTGGCGAGGATGGAAGCTATCTTGATGGCTATGGATTTTTAACAAACAAAAATGCCAAAAACGAACCTAAACTCGTGATCGACTACCTTAAAGAAAAAGAAGATGGTAAATACTTGTATAAAGTTGAACCGCACACTCACTCCTACCCTGTCTGCTGGCGCTGTTCAACTGAACTGATCTGGCGAATTGTTGATGAGTGGTATATCAATATGGATAATAAGCGTAAAAATGATAACAAAAGTTTGCGCCAAAGAATGATTGATGTCACAAAAACTATCAACTGGATACCGGATTTTGGTCTCAAACGAGAATTAGACTGGCTCAATAATATGCATGATTGGCTGATAAGCAAAAAAAGATATTGGGGTTTAGCATTGCCGATTTGGAAATGTGAAAAATGCGGCTCTTTTCAAGTAATAGGCTCAAAAGAAGAACTGAAGCAAAAAGCCATTGAAGGCTGGGATAAATTTGAAGGCCACACTCCTCACAAACCTTGGATCGACAAGGTAAAAATCAAGTGTGATAAATGTGAAGGTAAAGCTTCAAGAATTCCTGATGTTGGCAACCCCTGGCTTGATGCAGGTATTGTTCCCTTTTCAACTCTTGTTGATCCAGAATCAGGAAAAGTGAGCTACCTGACCGAAAAGAAACAATACTGGAATGAATGGTATCCTGCTGACTTCATTACCGAATGTTTTCCTGGTCAATTCAGAAACTGGTTTTACTCACTGATCGCCATGGGAACAGCATTGGAAGATAAAAAACCATTTAAAAATATCTTAGGGCATGCCTCGGTCAAAGATGAAAAAGGCAGAGAGATGCATAAAAGTTCTGGTAACGCTATCTGGTTTGACGATGCGGCCGAAAAAATGGGAGCTGATACTCTTCGCTGGCTGTACGTAAGACAAAACCCAGAACTAAACCTAAATTTGGGCTACAAACTTGCAGACGAGGTAAGAAGGCAATACATCTTCCTTTATTGGAACTCATTTAAGTTTTTTCAAACTTATGCTATAGCAAACGACTGGAGTCCAACAAACACGGACATACCTAAATCTGACTTTATTTTAGATCAATGGATTATTTCCCGAATGGAAACAACTAAAAATAAGGTGGAAATAACATTAGAAAGCTACAGTCACCAAGAATCAATTTTACATATAGAAAGCTTATTAGAGGATGTATCCTTATGGTATATCCGAAGATCGAGAGACAGGCTCAGCCCACAAAATGAAAACTCCAAAGACAGGCAATCCTGTTTTGAAACAATGTATTTTGTCCTTAACCAACTGACCTTAATTCTTGCACCCGTAGTTCCTTTCCTAACCGAAAAAGTGTGGCAAAGTTTACAAGGAAACGGCGATAAACCAAATCCTGGTGAATCTGTTCATCTCCAAAATTGGCCGTTAGTTGATAAAACAGTAATCAACAAAGAACTGGAAAAACAAATGAAAATGGTAAGGGAAATTGTTAATCTTGGACACTCACAAAGACAGACAAACCAGATCAAAGTTAGACAACCATTAGCAAAGATAACAGTCAATAATATTTTAATTGACGAAGAACTGAAAGACTTGATAAAAGACGAGCTTAATGTCAAACAAGTTGAAGCTATCGAAGGCAAGGGCGAACTTAAGGTTAATTTGGATACCACCATTACTCCTCAACTCAAAGCCGAAGGTGAGGCAAGGGATTTAATAAGACAAATCCAGATCGAGAGAAGAAACATGAGACTAAAGCTAACCGATAAGATTAAAATAATGGCTCCAGACTGGCCAAAAAAATTAGAAAAAGAAATTCTGCAAAAAACAGGAGCCTTATCTATAGAAAAAGCGGAAAATCTTTCAGTCGAGAAAGAGTAACTTTAATTTTTCCAAGAAATACCCCACACCTTTTTTCGCTTTCGCGATGAGCAGCCAGTAGGCAACTCAAGGTGCGGGGTAAGTGGTCAGGCGATTACCTGACCATGGAGGTGAGAGCGAGGCGGTCCGTCAAGACAATGTGAGCAAAGCTTTTCAAACCTTGCCACATCCACTTGAGAAACGCTCTCCCACTCCTTGAAGGGATTATTCATTCTCCCTTCAAGGATGGAGTTCACCACCTGGGCGAACTCCTCTGGCGGCATTTCCACCACATGCATTTTCCCCTCCTTCTGACTCTCTTAGAAAAAGAGTCAGTTAGCTTCCAATTACCTCGCTGTTGAGGTTATGGACCTATAGTAATATTTATTTCAAATAAAGTCAACTATCTGATTAATTCTTAACCAATTAAAGGAAGAGTTCAACCGTTGATTTAAAGCTAAAATAAAGTAGAATTAAAAAGTTGGGGTTAAAAAAGTTGTGATACAGGCAAATCAACAGGCAATCAAGCTTTATTTCCACCCATACTTTGGATTAAATCTATCAGTTCGGTTTGGTGTCCAACTAAAATATTTGCATCATCAGCCTCAATATTCAATCTTAACAAAGGCTCCGTATTCGAAGGTCTTAAATTGAACCACCAATCA
Source organism: Patescibacteria group bacterium UBA6130 (assembly GCA_002428285.1). Classification (GTDB taxonomy): domain Bacteria; phylum Patescibacteriota; class Microgenomatia; order UBA12405; family UBA6130; genus UBA6130. The sequence goes on from DIVO01000041.1 coordinate 16,225, forward strand.
TCAAACCAGACCGATGATCCATCTAGGTTGTCAATGGTTTTGGCCGTATCTTTAAATTTCTCTTCCACCTGCTTCATTACTCTCTGCTTATCGTCAACCTGAAAATTTATTTCTCCCGATTGAGGATAGACATCATATTTTTTTCTAACCTCCGAAAGAGCGATATCCTGCTTGGATAACAATTCCAAGCTTATTGCCAAAGCAGTCATCCCTGAGTCGGCAAAATAAAGCTTGGGAAAGAAAAAATGATAGGAATGCTCTCCGGCAAAAACCGCCTCGTTTTCTCTCATAATTTTTTTGATAATCGAGTAACCCACCGGAGTTCTTATAGGTTTTCCACCCTCCTTAATAATGGTTTGAGGCACTACTCTTCCGCAGATAGCGTTATAGCATACTGTTCTTCCAAGATTATCCGATAATATGGTTGAGGCAAGCATAGCCGTCATCACCGTTCCCGATAATACCTGACCAGTTTCGTCCATCAAAACCATTCTGTCTCCATCCCCATCAAAACCAACTCCCAAATCAGTTTGTTCCTCTAAAACCTTTTTCCTTAATGATTCAACAGCCTCAGGAAGTAAGGGATTGGCTAAATGATTGGGAAAACTACCATCAAGCTTAAAAAACATCGGAATATATTCAACACTAAGATTTTCAAACACTTTCGGTAGAACCTTTCCCGCCATGCCATTACCGGCATCAACTACAATTTTTAAAGGCTTAATTTTATCTTTATTAACCAATGACAAAACTGACTTAATATAATCAGGATAGACATCCTTCTCGATTATCTTACCCCCCTCTTTTTCCCGTAAATCAAAATTATTATCTTCTGCCAATTTTTGCAGTTGAGAAAATCCAGACTCATAAGAAATAGAATCTCCTCCAGGTAGGGTTATCTTCATTCCATTATATTGAGGAGGATTATGAGAAGCCGTAATCATAATCGTCAAATCCGGTTTTAAACTTCCTGAAACAAAATAGGAAATGTCTGTGGATATTTGTCCTAAATCCCAAACTTCTATTCCGTATTTGATAAAAGTATCTTTAAAAGTGGAAAAAATCTCATCAGAAGAAAGCCGCATATCCCTGCCTATGGCAATGGTTTTGGGAAAATAGTTTTTTACAATTGCCTTACCAAGATCTTCAACCCCCCGAGAGTCCCATTCTTTATTCCACTCCCCCCTTATGTCATAACTGTGAAATATAGAATTATTTAGCATTAAACAATACTATCACTTGTTAAGATTTTTTTTAAGTTCTTCTTTTTCTTTAACAATCCTTTTCTGCACCCTATCAAAACCTTCGACAACCTTTTCTTTACCCTCCATCTTCTTTTGTTTTAACTCTTCTTTCGCCTGATTCACCTTTTCATCGGCCTTGTCTTTAATCTCCTCCAGTTTTTCCTTAGTCTTATCTCTATTCTTTTTGTCTGAAAAATAAACTGCCGCCGCTCCGGTTATTGCCCCAATTATTGCTGCTCCAAAAGCACCTATGCCTTTTTTGTTATTGTCCATCTATCTACCTCCTTGAAATAAATTTATTAAATACCTTCTGTAATATCCCTAAAATGCCTATTTTCAAAGTAGTCTCCAGAGAAGAGACATCTTCAACAATGTTTTGAACTTTATCCCCAGTCTTTTTTAGATGCTGAAGAAATCGATAAACCTGAAAAGCTATAAAAACAAACATGAATAGGGAGATCCAAACCCACAGTCCCAAAGAATAGTAAAAAAAATCTTGAGCAGTCATCTTTGTTTAATTAACCCCAACAATTTTAATCTCCATAAATTAAAACCTTGTAAGAAAAATAATATAATTCAGGGAGAAAGAAATATTAGCTTAATCCTTCTTCTTCTAAAACTTGTTTTCTTTTCCGTTTTAGTTCAATTTCTTCGCCCCTATCCTTAAATTTTTTGGCCAATGCGTCTATCTCGCTTGGTAAAGCAATATGATTCCTCGGCATATGTTTCCCGTTACTATAAATGCCTGATTGCTTACCTTCACTTATGACACTCATTTTATCTAATTCGGTTAACAATTCCTCCCTGCTGTTTGCGCCAACGTAAACTGCCATCTTTGGACCCAATATTATACATCTGAAAATAAGAGGTTCGCTGCTCCTATTCTTCTTGACCACCTCTAAATAATATATCTCTGAAATTTCCCCATTTTCGTCAAGTTTTGCCGAATAAGATTCATTACCAACCATGTGAGTTATGGTTCCAATATCATTATCTTTGTCCTCGCCACTACCACTTGCAATCTTTAAAAAATTTACTCCAGCTAAAAAAGCATTATTAATTTTGGACTCATTATCTTCTCTCTCTTGGAAGATGGAGTCTGCATTAAATGACTCTGAAACTTCAGGAATAGGCGGAATACTAGAAAATTTAGGTCCTTCTGGTATATTTTCTTCGATACTCATATTTTTACTGCTTTATTAACTTATTTCCTTAGCAGTTTATAATTAACCTTTAACACTTTATAATATAACAATCATTTAAAAATTCCTAATTTCTATGGAAAAATCCTTTTATCTTAAAACCTTCGGCTGTCAAATGAACGTGGCAGATTCCCAAAGAATCACACATTCTTTTATTGAAAAAGGCTATAAACCAGCTAAAACTGCTAAAAAGGCTAATCTGGTAATTATTGTCAGTTGTATGGTTAGAGAATCGGCTGAAAATAGAATTTACGGACTGATAAACAATTTGCAAAAACAGGGAATCAAAAAAATTATTCTCACAGGATGTCTGGCTGGTTGCTTGCTGAACGATAGACTCCCAAAGCTTTATAAAAATCTTATTAGAAGCAAAACTAAGGGTGTCAAAATTGTTGCGGTTGATGATTTGGCCTCTTTTAATATTCCACCGGTAAGAACTAATGATACTGCTTGGGTTCCCATCTCGAATGGCTGTAATAACTTTTGCAGTTACTGTATTGTTCCCTTTGCCCGCAATAAAGAAATCAGCAGACCAATTAGAGATATTATTGAGGAAGTTAAACAATCTTTAAGTGACGGTTTTAAAAATATCACTTTACTTGGTCAAAATGTTAACTCATATGGAAGCGATTTAGTTAAAAACAAAAAACAAAAAAATATCACTATGATTAAAAGCATGGGAAAAAGGAGAATTCCAAGCCTTTTTCCTTACCTTCTGAACAAGGTTGCAAAAATAGATGGTGTTGATCGCTTAGATTTTATGTCTTCTAATCCCTGGGACTTCTCGAACAACTTAATTAAGGTTATCGCTGATAATAAAAACATAACTAAAACCCTTCATCTTCCTATTCAATCAGGAGATGACAACATTCTAAAACTCATGAACCGCAACTATACCGGCAAAGAATACTTAAAACTTATAAACAAAATCAGAAAGGCTATTCCTGAAGTGGAGTTTACTACAGATATCATTGTCGGTTTTCCCGGCGAGAGTAAAAAGCAATTTGAAAACACCATAAATTTATGTAAAAAAATAGGATTTAGAAAAGCCTACATTTCCCGTTATTCACCAAGGTATGGAACTGCCGCTAGTAAGTTTAAAGACGATGTAAGTCCAAAAGAGAAAAAAAGAAGGTGGTTAGAGCTCGAAAATTTAATCAACCATTAAAAACCAGACACCGGCTTTTGAATTTGTAGAAACTGCCGAGTAAGCTGATCAATTGCCTTATTGAGCCATTCAACAACCACTTCGTCTATGTTTAGTCTGGAAAGGATAAAAAAAACCACAGCACCAATAGCTAAAGTGCCAATAAAAGAGCCAACCGACCTAGTAAACCCAGCCACGAAGTTGTACCATAAAAACTTTTTTTTATCGGTATTAAAGACTATATAACCGTTTCTATTCACAAGCCCATCAAAACTTTTATTCAATTTTTCGATTTGTTTAGCTAGTTTTTCGTCTGCCATTAAAGCATTGTAAAGAAAAATATATTAAATTACAAAAATTGAGCCAAATCTGATCGTGAGGTATTATCATATATGAATACAGTTCATTTAAATCAAGGAGAGTCCTCCTACCAAACTACCCTTAAGCTGATCCTTGACCAAAAAGAAGAATTGGAAAAACAATTAAAAGATAAGGAAAAAATTGTTATTAAAATAAACTTCGTTAGTGCTCAAAGAGAGTTGGCCACCACTCCAATTGAAACCGTTAAGGCTTTTATAGACAGCATTAGGAATTTCTATCGGGGGAAAATTATTATTGCGGAAGAGGCAACTGTCGGAAATGCCCATGATGGATTCAAGCAATTTGGATTCGAAAAACTTGTCTCTGGATATGATTCGGTAGAAACATTCGATAGTCAAGATGACGAAATTGAGGAAATCAATGTAAAAATCGGGGCAGACCTGCTAACAATCCCTATCTCAAAAATCTACCTTGACTCACCTTTCACTGTCTCCATCACCCGCGCCAAAACCCACGACACCGTTGTCGCAACACTTTCAATTAAAAATCTGCTAGTCGGAGCAATAAACAAAAACAGATTTTTGATTCATCAGGGGAAAAAAATTCATCAAATTCTTGCCCAAATGACAAACTTTATCTATCCTGATTTTTCAATTGTTGATGGAGTTGTTGGCATGGAGGGAAACGGACCGGTAAATGGCTCACCCATAAAATCCAACTGGGTTTTAAGTTCATTTGATCCTTTAGCCGCAGATTCTTTGGCAAGCTATTTGATGGGGTTTGATGTAAATGATATTGGTTATTTAAACCTAATCGGGAAAATGGGCAAAGGTAAAATCTACCCGAAAGACCAAATCGAGATAATGGGGCCGAACCCTGAGCACCTGGTTACTCTTTACCAACCTCACCGGACTTTCAGTTCACAAAGGCAGTGGCGCTAGCGCGATTAACCAACACCGAAGCGAATTTTCTCTCTATTCAAAAGGCGTCGAGGATTATCATCACTACCTAATTCATCACACATTTCAAATAGCCTGTCTTTTGTCCCCTCCATATCAACAGCCACTCGCTTATTTTCCCAGGTCAATCCAGTTTCAGCTGCCAGATTGCTAACTAAAGCAGTGGCATAAGAGCTAGCTTGAACTGAGGTAAATTCATCAAGCATGCCGAGATAGGGAACATAAATATCACAGCCTTTTGAAAAGGCAAGCTGGTAACCACTTTCAACGCCCCATACCCCTACCATAATAAGATTATTAGGCCACAAGCCCTGTTGTTCCAGCCTTTGGCGAGCTGAAGTAAGATCAGGCACAACTAGACCCTGATTTTTTATATATTCAGGATTTCCCCCAGCTGCCACAAATAGTTTGTCTGGGTGCTCTCCAGCTACCTCAACGAGAGATTTTAAATTATCATATGTAGTTTCTTCATCAACAGCATAAGCATCGATAAAAGCAAACTGCCTTTCTTCCGGGTTCTCGATCAAAACGGTTTCTGATTCATCATTCCTTGCCTGAATCTCTTTATATTCCTCCTCACTAATTGATGTTTTTTCATTCGGATTATCTTTGCTATAGACAAAATAATTGGTACTCTTGTGCTCTACACCATCTCTAACATATCTGCAAGATACTGTTCCTATGTCCATCATTTCATTCACTTTTCTATCCTCATTTAAAACATATTTTGTCAAGATCCTGCCCAATTCAAAGCTTAAGTTAATTATTTTGCCAGGTACTTCATCAACCGCCTTGCTTACCGCTTCAGGGGAAACACTAATAACAAGAGTTGGATTACCGAGTTCATCATGTTCCAGGCCGTCAACCCGAACAGCTGAGCCTATGCTTTTTTCTCTTACATCTATACCCCTACTCCCTTCCACAAAGTTTTTATTCAGAACATCATCCGTTTTTTCGTGCACCTCTCTAACCATTCTTCCATGATCACCATAACGCAATCTTAATGCGCTTAATAGAATAGACGCTTCCTTGTCTTCTGATTCAGGAACTATCTCTTTCAACTCCTCAAGCGACTTGGGTTCAACTGTCCTCTCCTCAATTGACTCATATCTGCCAAATCTAATATCTTTGCTATCAAAAATATCCAATATAGCCACGGAGTACTTGTCTTGCTCCTCCGGAGGAATTAATAGCTCTTGGCCTTCAGGCTCCACCCTTGGAGAGTTTTGGTTCTCACCTTTTTGGCCAGCAGGCAATACCGACCTGACAGCGGCTATGCCTAAACCTTTAAGAAATCGTCTGCGGGATATTTTATCTTGAGACTCACTCTCGGTTGATACTGTTTGTTTAGGAACTTCTCCATCTTCCATAGTCAATTTAAACACCTCATAAAGTGTCTGTCAACGTAAATCATGTTGTCTTCCCTGCCCAAACTCTTCCTTTTGCAAATTTTTTAAGCTTAACTTTGGTCAATTGTCCAACAACAATGCCGTTTTGATCCATTAAGGCAGGAATAAAATTGCTGGTTTGACCTCTTAAAAAGCCTGGGTATTTTTTACTTTCATCAACGGGCAGAAAAGAAACACCGCTTCCTATCTGAGATTTTTCAAAGGACTGTCTTAAACTTTTTTCTAAAGCCGAAAGCTCCTTTGCCCTTTCTTTTTTAACCTTTTCGTCCACCTCTCCCCACTTGTTCTTCATTTTGTCTGCTAATGTTCCAAAACGGGCTGAATATCTAAAAATATGTATCCTGCCAAACTTGGCTTCTCTGGCAACCTCGATACTCTTCTGAAAATCTTTTTCCGTTTCTCCGGGAAATCCAACAATAATATCCGTAGTTATATTGATATTTTTAACATTATCTCTAAAACTTTTTATTAACTGAAGATAATCTTTGCTTGAATACCTTCTTCTCATAAGGTTTAAAATCCTGTCACTGCCGGATTGCAGGCTTAAATGAAGATGACAAGCTAGTCTATCGCTATATTTTTGGAAAAGCTCAATCAATTTTTCGCTATCCCCCGATTGACCGATTAAAGGCGAAATTGAACCAAAACTTAGCATTTTTACCTTAGTCTTTTTCATAATTTCTTCAACCAGATCAACAAAACCTTTCCCCTGATCGTTATATTGAACCACCTCAACCCCAGTTAAAACTATCCAATCGATATCATTTTGTATCAATCTATTAATATGCTCAATTATTTCCGGAAATGATCTGCTAGCACTTCTGCCTCTGAGATAAGGCACAATGCAATAACTACAAAAATTATTACAACCAGTTTGAACTGGAACAAATCCCCGCACCTGTTTATGTCCAAAAATAATATCGCTCGAAAACCATTGTTGTTTTTCTAAATTGCTGACAAGCTTATCAAAAGGCAAATTTAGAGGCTTTTGCTTCATTCTCTCGGCCATACAACCTGCCAGCCAAACTTCTGCTCGGGAATTTTCTCTCTTAACTCTTTTTATAAGCTGTCTGGCTTCTTTTTCTGCCTTGGCAGTTACCGCACACGAGTTAATAACTACCAAATCAGCTTTATCTATAGGTTCAGATTTTAAGCCTTGGCTAACCAACATGCTTTCCAGTGCCTGACTTTCTGCCTGATTTAACCGACAGCCAAAGGTGTAAATATTGAATGTTTTTGGTTTGGCTCTTTTCATTTTTTTGTCCCTGTGTTATCATACCATCAGCCAAAGACAGTAGGGGCTTATTGAGCATAAAAATCCTACCGAGGTAAAATTAAGATAACTATTAATCCTCGGCTTTGGCTGAGGTTTTTTATTTAAAGATACTATGACAAACCAAATTAAATACTATGCTGTTGAAGATTTAACAGCCAAGCTAAAAGAATCAAAATCTGCCGCATTAGTTGATTATGCTGGACTTACTGCCGCCCAGATTAACCAGCTAAGAAAAAGAATAGTTGAAGCTGGCGGAAGCATACAGGTTGTTAAAAACACACTTGTTAAAAGAGCTTTAAAAAATAATAAAATTAAGCTTGAAGACGACTTGTCTGGACCCACCGCTTTAGTTTTAGGTATCGAAGATGCTATTAATTCTTTAAAAGAAATAGATAAGGCCAAAGACGAATGGGAAAAACCTGTATTTAAGCTCGGAATTCTTGAGGGCAAACTTCTTTCAGATGTAGAATTATCAAGCCTGGTAAAACTGCCTTCCAGAGAAGTGTTAATAAGCAAGTTTGTTGGTGGACTTGCTAATCCCTTACAAAGATTGGTTGGAGGCTTGAAATATAATCAAACAAAATTAACCTTAGTATTGAAAGCAATTGCTGAAAGGGGGTGAAGGAAGATGGCCGACGAAAAAACTCAAGAAACAAAATTAGATTCTAAATTACAAAAAATTATCGACTCTGTAAGCGAATTATCAGTTCTAGAGCTTTCCGAATTAGTCAAAGCTCTTGAGGATACTTTTGGAGTTCAGGCTATTGCCGCCGCCCCAGCCGCTGCTGCACCAGCCGGAGAAGGACAAGCTGCCGCTGAGGAAAAAGATTCCTTCACTGTGAGTTTAACCGCTGCAGGAAGCCAAAAGATTAACGTCATTAAAGCTTTAAGAGAAATCAAACCTGATTTAGGGTTAAAGGAAGCTAAAGATATGACAGAGAAACTTCCAGCAGATGTTTTAGTTGATGCTAAAAAAGAAGAAGCCGAGGAAGCTAAAAAGAAATTAGAAGAAGCTGGAGCTACTGTAGAATTAAAGTAATTTTTATTTAAATTACACTTGAACCCGCTCTTTTTAAAGGAGCGGGTTTTTGATTTCCTCAGGTGACATCTCTGCTATATTTTCCAGTTCTTGGACGCGAATGCCTTTGAGCACCTTCTTCAATAACTGTAAACCTTCCCACTCTTTGTTTCGATTGAAGTTCATTAGCTTTACAGTTGTGAGCAAAACACTTGGCAACTGTTCTAACCATGCAATTTATCATTAGGCTTAAAGTGGGAAATTTAACTCCTGTGTCTTCAGATAGTTGTCTCACCCTTAACTCCATTGAGTTAAACTCTTCTCCGTTTTCATCAACCTGAATGAAAGCCTCTGGAAGAATGTCTAATTGAAGAGAATTTCTCCTGTCCGAATAATTATCTTTAAGATAAGAATGATATTCCTGTAAAATATTTCGTACTACCTGCAAATGACCATCTTCTATTCGATCTTTTAAAGTAGACTGGCTGTGTTCAATAACACTTTGCACAATAGGATTTTCTTCTTCCAAAACATCTTCTTTTAAACCCAATTCACTATAATTTATTTGTTGTAATTCTGGTTTTCTTTCAATCATTTTTATTTAAGTTAAAAAAATAAACTAAACAATCTATATCAAAATCTATCAGTAATTTTTCTAGAAGTCAAATTTATAATCTGTTGTCTTATAATGCATAGCGCACATGATGTATTCTTGGGAAAGAAAATTATATGAATAAGATCCTCAATCTTTTACTATTATTAACAATCTTATTTCCTTTATCCATATCGGCCCAAAATACCACTCAGACTCAAATTAATGATTTCGATATACAAATAAATATCGAAAAACAAGGGAAACTAGAAATAAAATATGAAATTAGCACTTACTTCCCTGAACAAAGAATGCAATTTACCATCCCCCTTGCTCTGATTCATTCAAACGGAGAAAAAATCGTCAAACTCGAGCCAGACAATATCCAAGTGAAAAATCAAGCAAAGGAGATCCACTTTGAACTTGATAAAAAAAAATCCCGGGTTAATATTAATATTTCAAGCGAACAACCTTTTGAAAATAACGAAGTGTTCGAAGTCAGCTATGATGTTAATAAAGCGTTTGCCAAAGATTACTCTTTGGTATATAACCTTAGCGGCGATTGGGATATTAATATTCAAAATATTCATACCATGATTTACTCACAGCACACTCCGATAAAAAATATAGACTGCTGGATAGAGGGAGATACTTCTAGCAAATGTCAATCCAACAACTACCAGCTTGAGGCTGAACTTAGCACCACTTCCCTTTTACATCCTCATCATGCTTTTATGGTCGAAGTTTACCTACAGGAAAACAACCTTGTCCTTCCTCCAAACTCAACTATTTCTAATAGGCTAATAAACAATATTGGCTATCCTCTAATTGTTATCCCCTTAATTCTTGCCATATATATTTGGTTTTCAAGAGGAAGAGATAGGAACGAATCAATTGATCCCAAAGAACATTACGGCTCACCTCTTCCCGAAAAAAATCGCCTCCTGCCTGAACAGTTACGCATCCTGGATCATTTTTCACCTGCCCAACTGGACGTATTACTGGATGAAAAAGTCCATCCGAAAGACATTATGTCTGAATTGTTCGAGCTGGCCAGGCTTGGATACCTTAAAATTTCCAAACACAAATACGGTAAAGGCATCCTCTCACACCCTGATTATGAATTCATCAAAACCGGAACGGGTGAAACTGAGTTAACAACCTATCAACAGTACCTTTACGAGAAAATTTTCAATAAATCAGACAGTGTTATGCTTTCAGATCTTCATTTTGGCCTTAACCGCATGAGCAGAATTAAAAATGAAATATACGAAAGCATGAAAAGAAATCAACTTCTTGACGGCAATCCTCAAAGTATTCAGCTAACCTGGTTTATAGTTTTCTTTTTAATTTACTTAACCCTCTTTATCATTCTCTTTCTTCTTTCCTCAAGAACCGGCAATAACACCCCCTCATTATTACTATCCTTCACGGCCATACCAACCTACGGACTTATAAAATTTCTTCCCCGCAAAACTGCTCTTGGCTCTCAAATTAAAGAAAAGGTTGCTGAATTCAAAACTTTTACTGAATCTAGTCAATTTCTCAACGAAGACTCAAAGATAGTTGCACATACCCTGCCTCTAATTTTTGCCCTTGATAAAATAAATACTCTTTCAAATCTTCAGCAGCTGCCCACTTATTTAGAAAATTTTCAGCCTGAGAGTTTAGTTAAAGACCTAAAAAATATTAGCAGAGCATCTTCGAAATATATTAAGTTGCCAAAATTACCAATCTGATAATTGTAAGAAAATTATTACAAACAAAGAAGTTAAAATATTCTAGAATAATTCAGCAGGGAAGATACTTAAGTAGGAGCAGGTTTGCTTCCTCAGAGTTCTTTCCTGCTTTTAGTTTTAATAGCTTTTATTCTTCAGAAGGACTATTCTCTCTTAAATTAATTGTCTGTGCCATAAGCTCTCCCAATACTCTTCCCTGATCTAAAGATGCTTTGCCTCTTCCGATATTATCGATTCTTCTCAAATACAAACCGTCAACACCTTCAATTGACCCCTCAAACCTTGTCTCTACTTCGACTGAATCTGAACTGATAAAAAAACTTTGAGTTGTCATACGACCATCGGGGAATGTGTGAGTAATTGCAACAACCCGCTCATTCGGAAGTTCACTTTCGACTAATCTTTTCCAAATTCTATCTGGCAGAATAGAACCCAAACATCCCTTTCTTCCCCGATCAGAAATGATAAGTACTGTACCGCCTTGAGGATATGGCAGCAGTTTTTCAAAAGAAAGAATAAGATCTTCTCCCAATCCTTGTCTGACCGACTCTAAACGGTCAGGCGAAATATCATACCTTTCTCCTGCCAACTGGTCGGCATAGCCCATAAGTTCATGAGCAATTCTAACTTCAGGTTCGATCTCAGACCCTCTTTCCATATCGCATTATATAACGTCTACTTAAATACCATCTTGATTGTCTTGGTTGGTTTGGCTATTATGAAATTATGAAAATAGCATTTTTTGAAGTTAAAGACTGGGAAAAAGATATAATTCTCGACTATGCTCAAAAACTTGAAGCAGATGTCTATTTTGATGAAATTGAGGAAAACATCGAAAGTGCCAAAGAATATGAAATTCTTTCCACTTTTATTTATTCCGATCTTAGCGAAAAAATTCTAAAAAAGCTTCCAAACTTAAAAATGATCGCTACAAGATCAACTGGCTTTGATCACATTGACTTAGAATACTGTTCAGCTAATAATATCGCCGTCTGCTCTGTGCCGTCTTATGGTGAACATACCGTAGCTGAACATGCTTTTGCTTTAATCTTAGCCTTAAGCCGAAAAATCGTTGAAGGTGCCCAGAGAGTTCAGCAAGGAGGGTTTTCTCCCGTTGGCCTAACTGGGTTTGATCTTAAAGACAAAACCCTTGCCGTAATTGGAATTGGCAATATCGGCAAATGGATGGTCAGATATGCTAAAGCTTTTAATATGAACGTGCTTGGAGTAACCAGAAGCAGAGATAAAAAAGAAGAGGAAAAGCTTGGCTACACCTGGTGCAACTTGGACTTAGCTTTAAAAGAAGCTGACATTGTTTCTCTTCATCTCCCCTACTTTCCCTCAACCCACCACTTAATTAACAGAGATAATATTAAAAATATGAAGCCAGGCTCATTGCTGATTAATACCAGCAGGGGTCCTATCGTGGAAACAGAGGCAATTTTATGGGCACTGGAAGAAGGAATCTTGGGAGGGGCGGGTTTGGATGTTTTGGAAGAAGAGGAAAAATTAGATAAACCCTGGGGTCTTTTTGATAAATTTATTTCTAAAGACGATCTTCAAGAGCTGGTAACCGCTCATGTTTTAAGGGAAAAAAGAAATGTTATCATCACTCCACACAATGCCTTTAATACTATTGAGGCTGTTGAAAGAATCGTCCAAACCACTTATGAGAACATTAGTTCTTTCTTGAAAGATAAACCTACCAATCTTGTCAGTAAGTAATATTATCGGTTTTTTCTATAACATTACGTAAAATTACAACTAAGGCAGCCCCTTCTTCTGATGATAGATGTCTATTTTCGATCTCATTAAAACAGTTTCTTTGAGTTTCTTTTTCCTTCTTAATTCTTGGTATCCCTCTATTTTTGATTTCAATTCTTGTAACCTCTGAACCGTTTGTAAATCTAACAGACATCCTTCTCCTGGATGGAATAAGGTCTGCTAATATATTAGTTTCATCAACATCAATAATAGAAATAACAGAGCTATTTCTCTCACCGCAAAGACCACAAAAAGCCCCAAGAGTTCTTGGGGGAATGTTTTTTTTCATCTACTCGAGCTCTTCTGAGGAAAAGATTTGAGTATACTCACCCGAATTGTCTCCTCTTAAATTTAAAGCCTCAATTGATAACTCGTATAACTCGGGATTAAGATCTCTAATCTCTGGTCTAATGTTGACCCCCTCTCCTCTTTCTAAAATATTCATATAAATTTTCCTTTCCCAATAAAAATAAAATATATTAAATAAAAATATTTTTTTGAATTGAACGGTAATCAGACTCTTTTATAATATCTCTCATTTTTTGCAAAGAAATTATATCATACGCCATCTAAATATATCATTATTTTGAACCGCTGTGTAAGCTAGTTAAAAGTATTAATTATTCTAAAATACTCAAGAATGTAATACTACGCTAATAAACCGCAACTCCTTCGGTTGAAGTTGTTTTTAAACAAAGGCAATTATTAGAAAACAGGCTCTACTAACATATAATCAAGCTCGTCTTAATTGAAAACAAGCAAATTTCTGTTAGCTTTGCTTATATGACATCAAGACTTCTTACTGCCCTGATCAAGATCTTCTTAAATGAAATTAGATCGTCTTAAATAAAATCAAGATCTTCTTATTGCCTTGGTCAAGATCTTCTTAAATAAAATCAAGATCTTCTTATTGCCTTGGTCAAGATCGTCTTATATGCCCTCTTAGCTTCTGAACTAAATCCTTAGCATCTGGCTCAAGCGCTTTTCCAAAGGATAAACCTAAAGCAATGGCGATGGCAAAAGCTAATCCATTAACAAAAGCACCAATGATAGTTCTGCCTATGCCTAAATAGTCAAGAACCACCAAAACTAACAATAGCTTACCCAAATACCAAACGATGTCCATAAGCGTAGAAATTAAAGCATTGTCAATCTTAAGACCGCCCAAATCCAGCTTCTTAAGAATTCCAATCGCCAGTTTCAGTAAGTAAGAGCCTAAAAACCAAATTACAACAGCAACGATCAATTTAGGAAGAAAAAAAGCCATTTGGTTTAGAAGCTGTTGAAAAGAGTTGACTAATACATCAATAAATTCCATGTTAACTCACCTCCTTTCATATCTATAAAAAGCATAAACAACCTGCCAAACAAAGTCAAGAAAGCAAGTTATGCTGTTTTCTCAAGCATTTTGGCAAAGGCATTTTGAAGAGTATCTAGCTCATCCTTGGTAAACGGCTGCAAAACATATTTTTCTCCCGGGATTCTCTCCTCAGCCAATCTGTTATCAACCCCGATTCTTAATCTCCAAAAATCTTTAGCTTTCAAACAATCTTCGATTGAGGACACGCCTTTGTGCAAAGGGGAGCTCTTGCTCTTATTTAATTTCCACTCCCCAAGCCTTAGGTCAAGCTCGTCGTGAACCACTAAAAGTTGATTGCTGGCATCAGAAAATATTCCTTTTATTCCCTCTCCAAAAATAGTATCAGATACATAATCAAAATGGAGAGAGCCATCAGCCTGATCCGCGTAGGTAAAATTCAGCTTTTCTTGGTTAATCTTATCCATAATCTTCTTAACCGCAATCCCAGATTTGTTCATAAAGGTTGAGGGTTTAACTAACGCCAAGCCTTCTCTGCCAGTTATGGCTGATTTAAGAAATTTATCATTCCGCCAGCTTAACTTTTCTTTTTCCGCCCAATAGTCAACAAACATGAAGCCGGTATTATGACGAGTTTTTTGGTATTCTCTGCCTGGGTTTCCCAACCCGATTACAGTAAGCATGGGTAATTGTAACAAATTTTAAAAGAGGTTTTTTTAGTTCCCATCAAATGTTTAGTGAGTAAGTCAAGAAAAAAGAAAAGCCGACAGCAAAGAAAAAATCCTCAAGATGAGGACAGGTTTCCAAACCTGGAATAGTATTGAGGAAATCTATCCTCCATTCCAAGCGTCACCCCGTTATGCCCTAATAAAAAGGAGGGGAAGAGGAAAACTTAGCCTCTTCCCACTCCAGGAGGGGGAACTGGGAGGACATACTGTCCTTATTTCTAGGCTAAAGATAATTTCTAGCTCAAAAATAAGGACAGCTTGCTATCGGCTTTTTAAAGTGCGTTTTTTCGATCTTGGCCGCGCTAATACGACGGATCAAAACCAACTATATAATTATACCTTAATAAAAACTTGTTCTTCAATATTTTATTCCTCTTGAACTCTATCATACAAACTATTAGAATTAATTATGGCTGGGATGAGCCACTGTTAAATAATGGGAAGGCTCAAAAAAAGTTGACTTTAGATAAACTTATCGAAAATCGACTTCTCCCACCGGGAATCCGGTGTAAATCCGGAACTGTGCCGCAGCGGTAAGGGAATATTTATTTCCTAAGTCCGAAGACCGACCAGCCTGAAGGTTTCGCGCAAAACATGTTACAAGAAAAATTAGGCAATAATTCTATCTTTAGACCTTTCGATCCATTAAACGAGGTTGAGTATTGGAAGTTTATTGAACGAGAAGACCCTTCCCGACTGCAAACCGAAGCTAAACTTCAAATGTGGACACTAATCGAAGAACATGTCTGGCAACTTGGAGTAACCCATAAAACCATGTCTTTAAACGACGAAGGTCGGCTTACTCCCGAAAACGGACAAATACCCATTAGCGACCTTTTGCAAAGAGCCGCAAACCGCTATCGCGAACTTAACCCTTATATTACAGGCAAATCGGTATTTGACCTCCAACTTGAAGGATTTGAGAAGATTGATAATGCTTTTCGGAATGGAGCCAATTTGGCTTTTTGGATCAGTCCCTGCCTAAAGGGAGAACCGGGCTATGAGGATTATTCAGTAATTTATATTTATCACAAAATTGATGATCACGAGGTTGCTTTTACTCAATTTATGTCTTACGCAAACGATAATAGCTTAAAAAATCTCCACCAACAAACCTGCCAAGCTCTTAACCAAGAGTCTCGGCTCAATTTTAATGCCACTGCCCAAGATCTTCTTCTCAACCCCATCACCTCTAAAAACTCTATTGATCTTGATTTCTTTTTACATAAGATAGAAAAAGTCCCCCAGGGAAGAAAAGTGGTTATAACTCCTGATCTAATAAGCCAGATAGAAGAATATTTAAAGCTAGCATCTCTTCCCAATCCAAGTCAGGAAAGTCTCAAAAAGCAAATAATTGGAATTGTCAATTTAGCATACAATTTAAGCGAAGGGAAAACCGAACAGATTACCTTTAATCAACCATTTCATCAAATGCCACACCATTTTATTCCCCAAGGATTTCAAATCTCAGGATCTTCTTGCCCATCGTTAAGAAACAATAACTTATCCGCCCTCATGACCGGCAAAGCAACTGTCAAAGAAAATGGAGATAAGATTTGTCCCATTTGTGGCATAAAACTTGATGCCAGCGGGTATTGTTCCTTGTGTAATTTATCCTTCAATTAAGGTTTAATATCAGAAATTGGTCATTTTGTCTCTTGACATAGTTAATATTGTTTTGTTAATCTTAGACAACATAAGTTACTCTTAGTTTATAAGAGTTATCTTAGTTTAGCTTAAGTATTAAATCAATATAGAAAGAACCACAAATGTCAGACAAAAAACAAAACTCCCCCAAAGAACTTTCTCTGGAAAACCTGCCTGATCTTCTTACTGTCCGAGAAGTTGCCGAATTGCTTAGAGTTTCTCCTTTAACTATAAAAAGATGGGGTAAGCGGGGAAAACTCCCCCCCATCAGAATTAACTCAAGAGGCGATAGAAGATATAGAAAAAGCTCGGTTTTATATCTTCTGGGTATCCCTGAGGGAGAATAAGTTTAAAAAAACTTACTAGATCAACCCAAAACTATTGCTCGGCAAGACAATTACAAAGTATATCAAGAGTTAAATTTATAAGATAACATCGAGAGAATAACACCTTCTTATCAGAGTTGTTTCTTATTTGCCATTGCAATATCAACATTTATACAATGTTATCCTTTAAAAACTAAATTGATTGCAACAAGTGAAGCTTAAATCTTACGAATCAAGGAGTTTTAAAAGAATATAAAGCATTTTCTAAAGTCTGAAGAAAATGCTGTTCTCCGGAAAGCAGTTCCGGACTTGGCTCAATTATTTCGCCAATATTGGCTTCAATTGGAGTACCAACAACCATGCTCTTCCCCATTGGCTTATTCTTGCCTGAAAAATATATAGGCAGATAATGCAGGTCAGGGTTATGTCTTCCTATCCTGAATATTCCGCTTTGAAAACCATCTTGCTTTTCTTTATACCTTGTTCCTTCAGGGGCAATAATAATTGCTGAACCTGGAATTTGTGCTACCGACGTAATTGTCTTCATCATATTTCTATAACTTTTATAAAGCTGATCTTGGGTGTATTTATCTTGATCGTAGTGCTGAATAATGGGAATTATATTTATTCCCAAAGCCTCTGCTAACCTTATCAATAGATTTGTCTTATAGTGATTTTCCGAAGCTGGAATGGCAATAATTTTGAATTCATTTAATCTAAGCAGACCTGCCACAACTAAACCCGGATCAATCATACTTTGATGATTGAAATAAGCCAGAATAGAATGCTGTTGAGCTAACTGAGCAACCCGTTCCTCTGTTTGGGCAGAAATATTCCAATTGACCCTGTAGGGAAACTTCATCAAACCTTCCAGCATTGGACCTATTACAGATACTTTTGCCTCTTTTATGCCCATGGTGCCTGATCGACTAGCCTCAACTGATCTCATTTTTTAAAATCGGCACCACTGAGAACTTCTGCCGAGGGACACAATTCATTAACAACACATTTGCTGCATTTTGGTTTTCTCGCTTGGCAAGTCGCTCTACCGTGTCCAATTAGTAAGTAGGTTAACTTAAACCACTGCCTGTTTATAAATAATTTCATCAAATCCCTCTCTATCTTTTCCGGGCTAGATTCTTGGCTGAAACCCAGCCTGTTAGATAGCCTTTTAACGTGAGTATCCACCGCCACTCCTTCAAATTTATCAAAAGCGTTGCCTAACACTATGTTGGCTGTCTTTCTGGCTACACCAGGAAGACTAGTCAGTTTTTCCATTGTGTCAGGCACTTTACCGTCATATTTTTTTAAAATCATAACCGCACTGCCCTGGATATATTTAGCCTTATTATTATATAAACCTATCGACCTGATATCTTTTTGCAGTTGAATAAGGTCGGCCTGAGCATAATCTCTGATTGTTTTGTATTTCTTAAACAGTTTTGCGGTAACTTTATTAACTTGCTTATCGGTGGTCTGAGCAGACAAGATAACTGATACCAGAAGTTCAAAATTATTAGAGTATTTTAGAATGATCTTGGCTTTGGGATATTCTTTTTCGAGCCTAGAGAACACTTGTTGGGCTCGTCTTTTATCACTCCTCATTATTTTGCAATAGACCCGGAGAGATACCATTTACCGCTCTTATAAAATTTTTCATCAAACATGCCACAGTCAAAGGGCCAATTCCTCCCGGCACAGGGGTAATAAATGAAGCTTTAGCGGCAACCGAATTAAAATCAAAATCTCCCTTAGGTGAACCCACATCAATAGCTACTACTCCTTCTTTAACCATATCCCCTTTTATCAAACTTGCCTGACCGGTAGCCGAAATTAAAATATCCGCTTTTTTAGTCCACTCCTCTAGATTGTGGGTTGATCGATTACAAATAGTCACAGTGGCTCCTTTATTTGATAACAATACACTAAGAGGCATACCCACTAATGATGAATTGCCGATCACACATATATTTTTATCCGATAAAGCTATTTTACCCGCTTCAAGAGCAGTCATAACCGCCTCAACAGCCGCTGGCAAATATTCATCTGCTTCTTGGGTGATTTTTCCAAGATTATTCGCTCCCAAACAATCAATATCCTTTGAAGGCGTTATGGAGCTTAACAATTTAGACTTTTGTCTCTTTTCCCAATCATCTGGCAGCGGCAATTGCACCATTATGCCGGAAACCATCTCGTTATTATTCAAATCCCCAATAATCTCTAAAGCCTTCGGAAATGATAACTTATCATGATAAATTATCTCGAAATTTATCCCAACTTCTTTTGCATATCTTTTCTTAATTTCTGTATAAAGATGACTTGCTTTGTCTTGTCCAATTAACAAAGAGCAAAGCTTTTTTTGCCGACTTTCATCAGACAACTTTTCCACCTGAGAGGATATAATTGTCTTCAACCTATCAGCTGTTTTAAGACCATCAAAGCGAACTGTTTTTGTCATAGTGGTATTCTACCATTTTCATAACAAAAAAGACCTCAGCGAGCCAATATCATCAACGGTTATAATCGATAATAGACCGAAATCTAATTACCTATAATAGTTATGATTGTTGATAACTTCTTATTTTATAGGCTTTCACGCCATTTCCACTCTTTCTAAGTATGATAATAGCATGGTTTGGTAATTATGCGTTTATTAATTGCACTATCTCCGAACACGTAACTGCCAATTTGTGCTCAAAATTTAGTAAAGGTTATAATAGACTTCATAGTTTGTCTATAACTATTAATCTATATACTTATACATCACTATTTTTAATTAAAATTTCCTAATACTAGGTAAGTAATCGGTGATATAGTGTATATACTAGAGGTTAGGAATAATTTAAGAGCAAATTGTCTTTTTCTAAGCTTTTTTTAAAAGAGGTGCTATATTTTTTTGAAGTCTATTCTCACTTTTTCTGACCAGACAAGATAGACAAATTCCAGAAGTTTTATTTGTCGTTTTATTCTCCATGGTTGTATGAGTATTCTAAAAAGCCACTCTCCTCCTCGTTGTCTGAGCCATAATGGCGCCCTAGTCACTTTTCCTGAATAATAGTCAAATGCCCCACCTATACCAATCAGCAAATTGACTTTTATTTTATCTTTATTTCTCATTATCCACTCCTCCTGTCTGCCCATTCCATAAGCAACAAAGAGCAAATCGATACTTCTTTTTCTTTGTCTTTTGGCAGCCTTTTTAATCATCATAATTACATCCTTATCCCCCCCTGTTCCTGCCTCGCCCTCATACCAACCGGCGACTTTTAAATCGTTATATTTCTTTTTAAAATACTTAGCCGTCTTTCCCGCGACGCTATCTCTTCCGCCCAAAAAATATACAGACTTACCTTCTTTGGCAGCCATTGCTATTAAATCATCCATAAAATCAACTCCTGTAAGCTTAGCCTTGGCTAAGCTGCCAAAATGGAGTCGAAATGCACCCTGACAAGCCCAGACAGCGTTGTAAGCGACTTTTTTAGCCTTGCCCGCAGTATCCCAGTTCTTTGACATCTCACGCTTATCCTGAAGGTATTTAGCCCAAAGAAGATAAGCGCCATCAGGCAAAGAATAGTCAAATTTATTAATAATTAGGTTAAAATTAGGTTCATGGTAAGCTTTGACTATGAATTCCGGGTTGGGAGTAACCACCTTTGTCTGCTTGCCTTTTTCAAGCCTATCTTTAACCTGAGATAGCAGTTTATCCTTCAAACTGCCACCTATGTTGATCTTAACAATAACCCGCCTATTTAGGTTGTTTACTGACATTGTTTTGTGCTGTTATTATAAGAATTTCGTAAGGAAATAGCAAAATGATGTATTAAAAAGACATTTTTCATATTTTAAGCCTACTTATAAGAACCAGAGGTTGGAAAATAGTGTTATATAATTAATGTTCACTCATATTACAGGATAATATAACCAATACAACTATCTTTTATTTTCTGTGTCAGTCGGAAGATCAAACTGCCAAATCTGGCAAGTAGATCATTTTACTATATATAGCATGATATTTATATAAATAATCGGGTAATTTAAAAATCACACAAAATACTTGGTCATATTCGATTTTAGTTATCACCCTATATTCCAAATATTTATTTAAATATGTTAAAAAAACTACAAAACTAGATAAAATAAATAAATAATATTTATAGGTTTAATGATAATTATTTCCTCGGATAAGAAATATCCGAAAAAGGAGAATATACAGAAAAAATACCATGATAGATATTATCCTCTAGTAAAAGTTATGATCACTTTTTTAATGATCGGCGATAAGCATCAATATTTTCCAAAACCATACCTGTACCCTTAATTACTGCAGCCAAAGGCTCATCAACAATATGGCAGACAACACCTAACTGCTTCGTAAGATATTTATCTATATCAGCTAACAAGGCCGTTCCTCCGCTTAAAATAATTCCCTTTTCAACAATATCCGATACTAGTTCCGGAGGTGTTTCCTCCAATACCTCTTTCATAGCATTGAGTATCTGCGCTAATGGTTCTTGAATAGCTTCAGATACCTGAGAAGCTGTAACCTCAACCTTCTTAGGCATACCAGTAACCGCATCTCTGCCCCTTATCTCCATGCTTTTTTCTTTTTTAACCGGACCTGCCGAGCCTATTGACAGCTTCAGGGTTTCTGAAGTTTGCTCACCTACTAAAACACCATGTTTTTTTCTCAAATAGGCACTAATAGCTTCGTCAAGCTTACTGCCTCCAACTCTTAAGCTCCTATGATTAACAACTCCTCCTAACGAGATAACTGCAGCTTCGCAGGATCCTCCTCCTATATCAACTATCATATTGCCAGATGGTTCACTAATAGGAATTTGAGCTCCAATAGCTGCCGCTAGAGGCTCATCTATCAGGTAGGCAATTCGAGCTCCAGCAGACATAGTTGCATCTATAACAGCCCTTTGTTCAACCTGAGTCACCCCAGCAGGCACACAAATTAAAACTTCGGGTTTAAATAGTGTAGTTGAGCCGCAAACCTTTTTAATATAAAACCTAAGCATGGCCTCAGTTACTTCATAGTCAGCGATAACCCCATCCCTCATCGGTCTTCTGGCAACAATGTATTCAGGGGTACGACCAAGCATTTGTTTTGCCTCTTTCCCAACAGCTAATACTTTGTTATCTTCCAATGAGACTGCTACAACTGTCGGCTCATTTAAAACCAGTCCTTGTCCGACTTCCCACACCAAAGAATTGGCTGTCCCTAAATCAATTCCCAGTTTCTTAAAAAGAGGCATTTTTTAATTGATCAACTTTCTTTAATAAATATATTCTTTATTCTTGCTTAATTTTTGATTGTCTCTGATATCTTTTGATATCATTAGACCACATTTTTTTAGCTATAAAATCATTATATCAAAAGTGAGTACAAAAAAGAACTTTTGATCGAGATGCCTATGAGGCAACTCATAGCACAGCTCGTGATATTTCTGATATCACATGGTTCTTGTGCTTTGAAATATTCTATCGAGATACTTTAATCAGAAAGCATTTGAAATAATAATATCCAATAATTCAGAGTAAGAAATACCCGTTGCACTTGCTTCTTTGGGAAGCAAAGAATTTGGAGTCAGACCTGGAATGGTGTTAATCTCTAAAACAAATATTCCCTTGTCGTTTACAATCATGTCAGCTCTGGAAAAACCTTTGCAACCCAAAGTCTTATGAATAGTAATAGCAATGTTCTTGACTTGTGTTGTTAATGACTTATTGATTCTTGCAGGAATTATCTCTTTAGCTTCTCCGGGTAAATATTTCGACTTGTAATCAAAAAATTTGCTCTTAGGCTTTATCTCAACCACTTCCAAGGCAAAAGGATTACTATTGCCCAATACCCCACAGGACACCTCTGTCCCAGCTATATACTCCTCCACAATCACCCTGTCACAAAATTCAAAAACCTTTTTAACTGCCTTTATATAATCACTATTACTCGAAACAACACTAACTCCTACACTAGATCCCTGATCAGAGGGTTTTACCACCAATTTTCCAGCAATTTTCGGAGATCCGATTACCTTTCCTCTTTCTATCACATAACTCTTTGGCATCGTAACAATTCCGGAAAAATACCTTTTGAAGGAAGCCTTATCCAACCCTATCGCAGACGCTAAAACTCCCGATCCGGTATAAGGCACTTTTAATAAATCTAATAGTGCTTGAACTCTTCCATCTTCTCCGAATTTGCCATGAAGACAGAGAAATATCACATCCAGCTCTTTGATTTTCTGTATCACAGGTTCTATGTTGATTGCACAAGTTTCGCTTTTTACATCTTTATTTACATTTTGATGTATATCTTTAATGTTTTCAATCCATTGATAGCTTTTGATAAGCCATTTGTTTTTTTTAGTTATTAAAACTGGATATACTTCATATTTATTCTTATCCAGTCCATGAGCAACCTGTTTACCTGAAGAAAGAGAAACGAAATGCTCACTACTTGGCCCTCCCGTTAAAACACCTACCTTAATTTTAGTCACTACTTATTATTTTTGAAATAAATAACTTGCGATGAAGTTTGCATGGTCCTATTTTTAACAAAGCCTGTCTATGCTCTTTGGTTCCATAGCCCTTGTTTCTTTCCCAACCATATTCGGGATAACGTTTTGATAACTTTCTCATAATGTCGTCTCTATATACCTTGGCAACAATAGAAGCCGAAGCGATGGAAATGCTTTTACAGTCTCCTTTAATAATGGCGTTCTGGTTTTTTATTCCTACTCCCGGCATGTGTTTTAAATAAAAGGCATCTAATAAAAGATATATATTGTCCGGATTTGAATTTTCAGATCTTTTTCCATCCCTGCTTATCATTTTTTGAATATTACCAACAGCTCTTCGCATAGCTTTTTGAGTGGATCTAACTATCCCCAAACTATTTATATCTGTAACACTTGCCTCTCCGACGGACCAGTAAAGACACCTGTTTTTTATCTCTATTGATAACTGTTCTCTCTGTTTAGGGTTTAGCTTTTTGGAATCGTTAATACCAAGATGGTTAATATCGCTGTCAGACATCCTCGGCCATACAACCACTCCGGCGACTACAGGACCAGATAAACATCCCCTACCGACCTCATCAACACCTGCAACAAAAAAGTATTTAATTTTCCATACTTCCTTTTCTAAAGAAAAATCAGGCAAGACCATATATCATTATACCTGCGGTTAAAATTGATTTGTCTATATGGCTTAAGATATAATTGCCGTATGAGCACAAAACGATCATGGCTGGCCATTGCTTTCTTGTTCACGTTTATTGCTGTAGGTGTTGCCGGAGCAAGTTATTTCATTAGAGGCTACAGACCGGATATAAAAAATCATATCCTTACATCAACAGGTCTATTGGTAGCAAACTCCCAGCCTCGAGGTGCTTCCGTTTTCGTAAACGACAAATTAGTTACAGCTACAGATGATACAGTCGATCTCGCTCCCGACGAATATAGAGTGAAAATTGTTAAGGATGGTTTTCTACCTTGGGAAAAAACCATTGCAATTAAAAAAGAGATCGTTAAACAAACCGAAGCCCACCTTTTCAAAAATGCCCCTGACCTTAAACCTATTACTTCCGTAGGAGCAATTAATCCAACCACATCACCGGATGGAGCTAAGGTCGTATATGCCGTAGCTTCGGCTTCAGCCCAAACAAAAAACGGAGTTTGGGTTAACGATCTATCGAGTCAACCATTAAATATCGCCAGAAACGACAATTGGCAAATCGCCAGAAATGGCATTCAGCAAAATTGGGAAGACGCTCAATATGTCTGGAGTCCCGATTCCAAGCAAGTCCTTGCCTACTTTATTGTAAACGACGCTGTTCAAGCTGCCTATCTGCTTCCAGCCGACAGATTAACAGACGCCGACCAGTTAAGAGATGTCAGCTTTAACTTAAACTCTACTATCGCCCAATGGGAGCAGGAAAAACAAGAACTTCTTGAAGCCAAGATAAAAGGCTTTCCTAAAGAGCTTTATGAAATGGCAACCAACTCGGCCAAACTAATAACCTTCTCGCCAAATGAGGAAAAGTTCTTTTATCTGACCACTGAGGATATAACTTTACCTGACAACATCTTTCCTCATCCTCCGGCCAGGTCCGATCAACCCGAACAAAGAGAATTAAAAGCAAATAGTCTTTACGTCTATGATCTCAAAGAAGACACCAACTTCCTCTTAGGTGACGCAGAAAAACTGAATATCAATCTGGATATGCTAAAAGAGGGAGAGAGTATTGTTGACAGGCTACAAAGATTAAATTTTCAGCCAGTCTATTGGCTAGCAACTAGCAGGCACGTAACCTTTTTGAATGACAACAGGATTAAGGTTATCGAATATGATGCAACCAATGAGCAAACCCTGTTTGCAGGTCCTTTCATTAACGGCTTTGCTTATCCCTGGCCTGACGGCAACAGACTTTTGATCTTGACCTCTCTCTATTCCGACCTACCACCAAATCTGTATGCAGTAACAATAAAGTAACCCAAATCCCAACTTGTCGCAATTGCTGAACGAAGTACGAACCTTTTTTGAACAATAATTTCTGCCCTGAAGGGCAGAAACCCGCTCCAGCGGTTCGCCACCTGACGGCGGACAAAGTCCGCAAAAATTTCTTTTTCTTTTAATAATGGGCGCACACAAAATTCTATTTCAATTAAGGAAACAATTTTGGCGGCTTTGCCTCTTTGCTGACGCAGGAACGAGCCGCTTCCCACCCTGCCGCACCTTCGGCGCGGAAAGCAGGCGGGGTTAGTTTTTCTTTGCTTTTTCTGTTTCCTCCGCGCTAATCTTCTATAATGAAACCTTATATCCGTATATTTCCAATCTTCTTTTTGCGTTTCTCAAGCTAACCTTGCTAAAAAACGGAATTTCTAATTGCTTGAACGACGAACTTATTATACCAAAAATAACCTGAAAATCTGAGGGATTTGGTTTAGTATTCGCATTATCTATTTTGTAACTATTCGATAGTTTTTCATTTACCTTGTCTCTAAAATCCTTGTCAGTAAGCATTAATTCACCGGAAACAACACCCTGTGAAAATAAATGACTCAAAACGGCGGAACCGCCATAATGCTATACATGAATTATTTTTTATCTTTGGTATATAAATCGCAAAACTCTATTTTACTATAACCGCCGCCGTGAACGATTAAATTCTTATCCATACAGCAAAAGTCGTTATTATTTTTCGCTATCTCCTCGTTATATTCATTTTCATTTTTACACTTGTAAGACGGCAAGGAAGCCGAAGCGGTGTTACTCTTTAATTCCTGATAGCCGTCATTTACCTGCTTAGCAAAATCATTTTCTACTTCATACCATTTGCCATTGCTCAAAAGATAGGTTTTCTTTTTCGCGTCGTCTTGTATTTCGCAATATAAGCAATTAAAAGCCTTCCATTGATGTTTTAATTCATCACTACTCACGCCTCGCGCTTGTTGAAAGCGTCCAGAGTTAAATTAGTTTTTTCCGAGTCCGACAAACTTGATATGAAATCAGCAAAAGTATATCGACTTTTAGATTGTCTTTGTCATTTTTGTAGAAAAACCGGATATATCTACCCAATCAACCAGTTCGGGCACAGCCATCCATACTTTATCAAAATTGTTGTTTTTTATGTTATCAATCAAGCCCTTATTCAGATTTTCAATTACCTTTGGGTCTTTCGGCACCGAAGGCATATTTTTCTTATCAATCCGCCGTAAACTGTTGGGGCCAACTGTATTTAAAGTTATTTTCAAGCCAAATCGTTCTTCCCAAACGCCATGATTAAGAAATGTCCAGCGATAACCAAACGGAATTGTA
The DNA here is from genome assembly GCA_002428285.1 of Patescibacteria group bacterium UBA6130. Classification (GTDB taxonomy): domain Bacteria; phylum Patescibacteriota; class Microgenomatia; order UBA12405; family UBA6130; genus UBA6130. Next base: position 42,743 of record DIVO01000041.1, read on the forward strand.
AAACATCCTTTCTTTATTTGTCGCAATCTTAACCTTTGTTAATAAAATGGTTTTAGAGCTGGTGTTAAATAATTTTTCTATATCATCACCCAAAGCAAAACCAAAAAACTATTCCAACCATGAAGATTTGAAAGTGTGAGATTCGCCAAAATAAAGAACTCCAACCTCATTAACATTTTTTGATTGAAGCGTATCAAATTTTTTCAAAATATCTTTATGCTTGGAACATTCCTCTTTAATAAGATAAACCGATAGTTTGTTTGTTGGTATTTCAGACATAGTCAAAACTTTTTACGATTCTATCTTTTTTGTAATTCTGTACATTTTATTATCAAGCAATTTCAAATCACCTTTATTTTCCCAGATTTCCTTAAAATCTTTATCCCTCATTGTCCTGATATGGCCAAGATAAACAGAAACATAATAACCGTTTATTCTGGTTTCTTTTGCCGCTTTCAAATTTTTCTCGGTAATTTTTACATAATCAGAGTCAAGTTCTATACCAATGTATTTTCTTCCCAGTCGTTTTGCGGCCACTGCGGTTGTGCCTGTTCCCACAAAAGGATCAAGTACAATATCCCCCTTATCTGTGGTCATTAAAATTAACCTTTCAAGCAATGGCACAGGAAGTTGGCAGGGGTGCTCATCTCTTCTTTTTTTATGGCGTATGCGATGAATATCATTCCAAACATCAGAAAGAAGCGGCCCAAATCCATGGGCTTGATCTTTTTTCCCGCCGTAATCTTTTAAAAATTCATCACAAGCCCTACACCTCGGGTGCGGATACCTAATATCAAAAAATTTAAAGTCTTTATGGGATTTTGATTTTGTGTAATACAAAATTCCGTAATGGTTAGGTAATAGAGTTTTTCCCATTGGCGCGCCGCCGGAATCCCAAGCAATCCAATGTCTAAAATAGGCAATTTTATTCAAATGTTCTGCATAATGAGAAAGCCACCGCGGGATGTTGTGAACGAAAATTGCCCCTGTTGGTTTTGTAATTCTCACCATTTCACTTATCCAGTCATTGCACCAATCCAAATAATCTTGTTTTTCTTTTGAATCCTCGTAGTGATTATATTTTTTCTTTAAATTAAAAGGCGGGTCAGCAAAAGCCATATCAACAGAGCTATCCGGTATCTTTTTTAATACCGCTAAACAATCATCCCGAATTATTTTATTGATAAATTTATTTATCATAACTATTTGCCGAGAAAGGTTTCAATTAAGAGTTTTTCAAATCTTTTTAATTCTTCTTTGTGAAAAGTAAAAACATCTTCGTAGGCTGTAACCATTCTTTTTAGATCGCCTTTTCTAACATACCAGCCAATACCGTCCACAAAGCCAATGAATTTTGCTTTTGGATAGTGAGATTTAATAAGTGAATCTATGGAAATCTCGGTTTTTGATTTATCACCCTGGCCTGATGAAGTCGTTACCAAAAACGAGCTTTCGGCAATGATCAACGGATTTTGTTTGTTCGGAATAATAAAATCCATTGTTCTTTTATTATCGGGGGCATTATCAATCAATTCGCCAAGATCGCCTTTTTCAAAAGGTATTTCTAGGTGATTCAGAATTTCTTCAATCAAAATTTCAGGATTATTTTCTTTCATCCCGGAATAACTGCCCTTCTCTTTATACCGGATTAAAGTATCAATCATTTCCGGCAACTCAAAATTCAGTTTTGAAATACTAAGTTTTTTCAATTCAAATAATGGGATGGTTTTCGTTAAAAACGGCACTGTTGAACCCTCAAAGAAAATATTCAAAATGCCCTTCCTGAAAAATTCATTTTTTTTAATAAATTTGGCAATTTGAGCATCTGACCATTCTTTCAAATTATCTATATCTTCATCTTGAAACCATTTATCTTTATAAACCAACTTACTCAACTCTGGATCATTCACAACTCTAATAATTGTGGTCAATCTTTTCAAGGTTTCGTTTGAAAATCCAGTTAGAGCAAGTAATGCCCTAAGACCATTTTCTTTTTCTATCAGCAAGCTTTCAAAAAATTCCTTTTTTAATCCCTTCGTTTCAATTTCATTTTTTAAAATCAAAAGTATTTCCTTCAACGAGTTCAAATAACCTTCATATTTTTCTTCAAAGGCTGGATTGAAAAAATAAAATGTATTTTTAACAATTACTGTTTTAAATTTTAGATCAGTTGTAGGTTTTGTGTATTTCATAGTGTTATTTTTTAATTTGTAAAAAATAATATTGACTCCTCTTTCATTGTGTTTTGTAATCCCCGAATTGGCTTCTTTAAATTTAGTCTAAATTTAAGCCCTTGTTTTTCGCCAAGTTCAACTACTTTTGTTTCCAGTCTCACCCCGTTTGTTTGAATATCGTTTGTGCCGATAATTATGACAATGGGCGCGTTTTTCCTTGATACTCGTTTCATCTCGCCGAGTGCTTGATTCATTTTATCAAAATAAATTTCCAATTTATTTTCTACGCCGCGCCCTTGTAAGCCAATCATTTCTTGTCGTAAAACTTCAAGATTATGGCCAAGATATTCTAATTGCGGTTGATCATTTTTTAAATAATCAATAGCAAATGAATAAGGCGGTGAAGTGATTATTGCGTCTATGCTGTCATCATCAATTGGTAATTTTAAAACACTGCCCTGAATTATTTTACTTTTCCCGATTTTCAAATCCATTTTTTCTCTTGCTTCTTGAAAATATTTTATTGTTGAAATATACCGCTCTAATACTCGTGGAAAAAGTTTATCAACTGAGGAATTGCTACGACCCGCAAAACCAACAGTATCTAAAAAGGACAACAATACTATTTCATAATACTTTCTCTTTTTATCGTCCTTATTGTTTTTAAAATATTCTGGAACTGTATCTTTTTTCAGTTTTCCTAAAATTTCCTTCGGGTTTGTGATAATAGATTCTAGAATATTTATATCTAAATTTAATGCGAATGTTTTAACTTTTCCCATTAACTCGCAGAATGGACTTAAATCGACAGAGACGGCATCGATGCCGAGCAAATTTGCTTCAACTGCAACCGTTGAACTTCCGGCCATTGGGTCAAGCACAACATGTCCAGGTTTTATATTAAGTATATTCAATAATGCTCTAATCAATTGAGGATGAAATTTTCCACGATACGGAAAAAGGCTGTGTGTTGCGTAGCCAGTTGAATATTTCCCGTCTAAAAAGAAAATTCTTGTTCTAAACGAGCTATTTTTATGAACTTCTTCAAGGTTTTGAAGATTGCAAGTTTTAAAATGGGCCGTTTCTTTTCCATCAACTAATTTGAAATAAGCACTTCTATCAACTAATTCCTTTTTTGATAAAATTTCATATTCCCACAAAGCTAAATCCAACTCAAAAATTTCATCAGTCCCGTCAATAAGCTGATAACTTTTATCAAATAATTTTTCTAGTAAAGGAATGTGTTTTTGCATAATCACTTAATTAACTCATCTACGCCAACCTCTAACGCTTTGGCAATTTTGTTTAAAGTTTCTATTGTAGGGTTTTGATTAACGCCGTTTTCTATCTTAACAATGGTATTCAAAGACAAATCCGCAAGCCGAGCTACCTTTTCTAGAGAGTGGCCCTTCTTTTTCCTTAGCTTTTTCAGATTATCAGAGATTTTATTTGACATTCCCATAACTTTTGTTTAACATTATAGTATATAGAATATAATCTAAACTTTATCCGCTTTCTATTAAAATGATAAACAAAATAACGAAAAGAGTCAACAAAAATCATCAGGAAGTTCTTTGTTGTCGCCCGCGTACGAGAGGGCTGGGGCAAGAGCATTTACCTTTTTTCTTTTTCTAAAAATCATCGACTCGTCCGCGAAGCGGGCAATGCGGGTGGGCAAAAAGCGAAATCCCGCACAGAGCTTTGCTCTGGTGCGGGGAGAAAGGGAGTCTGGGGGAAGTCCCCGCAAAATTCGCAATGTTTAGATTGGTCGGAGTGAGCGGACTTGAACCGCTGACCTCATCGTCCCGAACGATGCGCTCTGGCCATACTGAGCTACACTCCGAAGATAATATATTGTATTATAACTTATGGACAACGAACCCATTGCAGAAAAGAGATTAATTAACGAAAAACCCCCAGGAAAAAAATTTTCCAGAAGGAGGTTTTTGAAATTTGCAGTACCGCTATCTTTACAAGCTACCGGCTCTGCGCTATTCCTAAAAAGGGAAGCGGATAGACTTCACGAGGAACGGTTCGGTAGCCAATTAGAAGACAACAAAGCTCAAGAGATATTAGGTTACAATCCCAAAGAACATAATTTTAAAGCCTTTTTACAGGCAAAACCTAAAAATGGAAAATATATAGTTCATATAGGACAATTTCATAAATTTGACCACCTAGGCACAGCTCTACAAAGCAATAATAATATAGACACGCAAAAAATTCATGAAGAAATCAAAGAGGTATCTTTTGTTCAAAGAAACATAAGATCCTTATTATCAGCGGCAAAAATTGAGACTGTCTACATGGAAGGAGTTACTACAGAGACCCTAAAAGAACTTTCCTCAATTGTAGAGCTTAAACAAGATTTTTTTGACCCTATAACTCCAGGTCCCAACCAGTGGAACGAGCTATTGATTCAATATG
>DIVO01000031.1 GCA_002428285.1 Patescibacteria group bacterium UBA6130
TATGCTAAAAATCTTTAATCTGAGGAAGGAACCACAACCAACTCACAAATGAACACTATCCAAGCCAATATTGTTAACCAACTTCTTTACTATCTATCTATAATTATTATTTTCCTAGTGGGCTTATTGATCTTGGGTCTAATCGCCTTTGCTTTAATTACCTGGTACAGATGGAGAAACCGAGAAGAAGAATCTTTAAAATCTGCTGTATTTGAAGCTAGAGTTCCAAGAGATAATGAAATTAAGATTGATGCGATGGAACAAGTTTTCGCCTCTTTAGCCTCACTTTATTCGGGAGGGAGATTATCTTTTCTAAAACACCAACCTCAAATATCTTTCGAAATCGTAGGTCGTCCTGAAGACATTAGGTTTTATATCGTCTGTCCTCAAAACCTCAAAGATCTTGTAAGTCGTCAAGTTTATTCTGCCTATCCCTCCGCTGAACTTGAGGAGGTTGAGGATTACAACGTTTATCCACAGGAGGGTAAAGTTGCCTATGCTTGGCTAGAAAATAAAAAAGAAAATTTCAAGCCAATAAAGACATATAAGGAATTAAGCATTGATCCTCTTTCCTCTATTACCTCAACCATGGCCAAACTAAAAGAAAATGAAGCAGCCATAGTGCAACTACTCATTGCTCCAACAAATTCTGACTGGCAATCAGCCGGAAAATCTTATATATCTTCAACGAAAAAATCTGAGTCTGACCCGGAAAAAGCTAATTTTAAAGTTAGCGCCCAATCCTTTGAAGCTATAGAAAATAAGGTTTCTAAGCCCGGATTCGTTACCTCCATCAAAATTGTGGCTATTGCACCCACTATGCCGGAGGCTAAATCGCATCTTTCTAATCTAAAAACAGCTTTTGCCCAATTTTCTTCCAGTCTAAACAGCTTTTCTTCCCGCAAAATCAGATTCAAACATTGGTTTATGGTAGATTTCATCTACCGTTATCAGCCGATTTTCTGGGGTTTTAACAACATCAAAACTATTCTCAACTGTGAGGAACTGGCAAGTATTTTTCATTTGCCAAATCAAATGATTGAAACTCCTGGGATTAACTGGTTAAAAGCCAAAAGAGCGGCAGCATCTAATGAAATTCCTAATGAAGGACTTTTCCTTGGTAAAAATCAATATAGAGGCAGCGTAAAAAATATTTATTTAAAACACGAAGACAGAAGAAGACACTTATATATAGTAGGTAAAACCGGTGTAGGAAAAACTGAATTACTTCGAGACTTAATTTTACAAGACATCCGGGCTGGTAAAGGAGTATGTCTAATCGATCCACATGACTTGGCTGAAGATATATTGGAGTTTATTCCTCCAGAGCGCGCTGAAGATGTTATCTATTTTGATCCGTCTAATGTTGACCGACCAATGGGATTAAATTTATTAGAGGCAGAAAACGAAGATCAAAAACACTTTGTGACCAACTCGGTTATTAATTTAATGTATAAGCTTTATGATCCATATAAAACCGGTATTGTCGGTCCACGATTTGAACACGCCATAAGAAACGCCATGTTGACAGTTATGAGTGAGCCTGGAAATACCTTTTTAGAAGTTGTCAGATGTCTTACCGATGACAATTACGTCAGGGAAATGCTTCCAAAAATTCAGGACAGGGTTGTTAAAAGATATTGGACCGATCAAATTGCCAAAACCTCAGACTTCCATAAATCAGAAACGCTTGACTATATCGTTTCCAAATTTGGACCCTTTGTTTACAATCGGATGATAAGAAATATTATTGCTCAATCAAAATCCTCTTTTGACTTTAGAAAAGCTATGGATGAGAAAAAAATTCTTATTATCAATTTGGCAAAAGGAAAGATTGGAGAAGAAAACTCGGCCTTTTTGGGTCTAATATTAATACCTCGGCTATTAATGGCGGCCATGAGCAGACAAGACTTACCCGAAAGAGAAAGGGTTGATTTTTATCTATACGTGGACGAATTCCAAAATTTCGCCACCCCAGACTTTGCTCAAATCTTGTCTGAAGCTAGAAAATACAGATTAAATCTAAATGTCGCAAATCAGTTTATTTCTCAGATGGAAGAGGAGATAAAGAATGCCGTTTTTGGCAATGTGGGAACCATCATTGCTTTTAGAACAGGAGTTAATGACGCAAATTATTTATCCCGAGAATTCCAACCCACATTCAGCGAACAGGACTTAATGAATGTTGAAAGATATCATACTTATGTAAAAACTGTTTTGGACAATGAGCCTGTACCCCCATTTTCCATGGACCTGACAAAAAACATTGAGGAGGAAGACAAGCTAAGAAACCCTGAGGTAGCAAAAATGATTAAACAATTAAGCGCTGCCAAATACGGAAGGGATAGAGCCGAAGTCGAAGAGGAAATTAATCAAAGGTCAAATTTATAAACTTTACAAACAAACTTAAAGCTCAACCAACCTAAAACCACGAACAGATTCTTTCTGTTTATTCACCATTTGCAAATATTTTTCTGTAGTAGATATCCTTTTGTGACCAACAATTCTCGAAACAACCTCTAAAGGAACACCTGCTTCAAGCTGCTGAACAATAAAAGTGTTTCTCAGATCATTTACCTTGGCATCTTCAATTCCAGCTTTTTGAAAAGCTCTATTGATAGATGATCTTATATTCCTTACCAAAAGTGGTCTTCCTGTTTTGGTAACAAATAAATAGTCTGTTTTAACTTCAGGTCGAGCAGATAGATAATCGTTTAAAGCTGCTTTGGCAGCGGGATTTATAGGAACTTTTCTTTCAGAATGAGATTCTTGGGCTCTTATTACCACCGTATTGTCTTGAATATCTGCAAGCCTCAAATTAGCAACCTCGCTAATCCTTAATCCGGCCTGTAGTATCAACTCAATGATGGCAAGAGTTCTGGAATCTGACCGACAAACATCTCTTAAAGCCCTGTATTCTAATGGCTTTAAAAATCTTGGTTCACTGGTCTCAATTTTAGGATGGGACACTTCTCTGGCGGGATCTTTGGTAATAACACCTTCCTGAGACAAAAACTTAAAAAAACTTTTTATTGAATTTAATTTTCTTGAAATGGATTTAGCCGTATACTTCTCATCCTGGAGCCTCTTTTTAAACTGCTCCAAATGATCAGATTCGGCTTCAGAAATATTTCCTACTCCTTGCTCTAATAAGAAACTTTCCAACTGACTCAGGTCTCCATCGTATGCTATGATAGTGTTAGAAGACCGGTTGTTGTTTTCTAAATTCTTTATGAAAAGCTCTCGAGCCTTTTGTAAGGAAAGTAAGGAGTTATCGTTTTCGTTCATCTAGCTTATAGTATCATGAATAAAAAAATATCGCAAGATCTCTTTAAAAAAAATATAGACTTGATAATTATTATTATCGGACTATTGATTTTTGCCAGTAATGTTAATCGTTTTCTTCATTGGCAAAGGCTTAAAGGACAAGAAACCGAACTAAGAACTCAAGTTTATCAAGGTCAACAGGAAGAAAATAGGCTTTCTCAGTTATTGGAATATTCTTCAACAAATGAATTTATCCGATCGGAATTAAGAAGGAAATTGGGCTTAGGGCAAGAAAACGAGGTAATTGTATCTCTACCCGACCTACCCCATGTTGAAGTGACTAATACAAGTCAAAAAGAAGAACAAATACCCAATCCCCTAGCATGGTATAGGTTGTTTTTTAATTAACCAAATCTAACTGAACATTGGTTGTTTATTAATTAACCAAATCTAATAGAACTACATTGTCCGTAATTAGCTGTTTTGTCTTGATTACTTAGGAATCAGGCTTGTAAAGAAATGACCGAGAAGTTATAATATAAATCATATGTGCGGGGTAGTGTACGGCTGCATAGGAGACCCATAATCTCCTGGACTAGGTTCAACTCCTGGCCCCGCAACCAATTTGCCAGTGTAGCTCAGTTGGTTAGAGCATGGGAATCATAACCCCAAGGCCGGCGGTTCGATCCCGCCCGCTGGCACTCAAATTGACAAACTTCTTTCCGCCTTACTAATTACTTTTCATTAACTCTAAAGCAAACAACGTATCCTCGTTAAGATTCTTGTTAAAAACTACCCCACCAGCTGTTACTGTAGCTACTGGCTCAACTTGTGTTGGGGCGAAATTATCAGGAAAAGATAAATACAAAGTCACAGGAGTAGATCCAAACCCAGGCTGTTTTTGCCAATAGGAAATCCACCTTAAATTGTCACCAAAAGAAATAGATTGGCTGTATTCAAATTTTACTGTTAGCCTTGAGTTGATTGGAACGTTAACTAAAAAACCAACAGACTGTTTGTTGCTTATCTTTTCAAAATCAACGTCTTCCATACTAACTTCCTTCTGCACCAAATCGCCCCCAACGGTATAAATCTTGTTTACTTTATAATCTTCAGGAATAAGAATTCTTAAATAATTTTTGTAGTCTCCCGATGGCCAGTCGTGACTTTTGGAAATATTTTCATATTTGATACTAAGCTCGTGAAAAGAAACACTGTTCTCAAAATAAACTTTTCTTTCAATTGCCCTATTAAGAAAATAATTGGCCTTATTAACCCCAACATTTGCCTCAGAAATGTAAAGATAATCGGCAATCGTATCCGGGGTGGCCGGATTAAACTGCCTTATAGCTCCACTCCAATTCTGCTGAGTGGCAAGTGTGTTTAAATACTCGCTCTCAAACCAAAGCAAAGCTTCTTTCTCTCTAAAACTTTTTAATATTGACATCGCTAATTGAGTTTTTTGGTAATTTCCCTGCTGGAGGTTGATAAGCATCTGATCAAAAAGTTCACCTAAAAAATCTTGTTTTTGGGTAGACCCAGGGAAAAAATTCTTTTCTGAATAACTCTCAGCCTTAGCAAACAGATTGTCAGCACTGACGGTCTCATTGAAACCCGGAAGATGAACCTCTCCAATAGATGCCAGTAAATTTTTTGCAGCTTCTAAAGTAACTCCAATAACACCATCTACCATTACTCCTGTCTCTTTTTCAAAAAACCAACTAGCATTCCTGCCATTAAGCTGAAAATCCGGACTCCAATTGGAATCGCGAAGATACCAGCCATCTACGTCAATGTTTTGGGCTATCACATCCGGAGGATCTACATGGCCTTCAAGCTGACCATCAGCCGTATAAACATCATTGACGTCATAATCGACCATCCTGCCTTTTTCTAAAGTCAAAACCGCATAAGAGCCAATGAACCCTCCTCCTGGTCGAAGCTCAGCACTGTTTTGCAATAAAACCAAAAATTGCATTTTTTTTTGACTCATCATAAAGCTCAGCAGTTCAAGACTTGGATAAATATCATTCAAACTCTGTTGATAATCATCAAAAAGCTTTTTGTACTCCTGAATCCTCACCTGCACAAAGTTAGGTAAACTTCTGTAAGATTCGTCAAAACTGGTTCTCGCTAGAGAAAATTCGCTCATCAGTCTCTCGCTTTTGGTTTTCAGCTCTTGCAGGGCAGTATCATTCTCCTGATTTCCTCCCATAAGGTAAGTTGAAAGATCCTGACTAATTTCCGACCAAGAAGAGGCGGTTGAAGCAAGCCAAGAAGTTTTTTCAATAGTATTTAACCAAGCCAAAAAATCATCCTGTCTGCCGAGAAAAAAAATAGGATATTTTAGATAAGAAATGGCATTTTTCCCCTTAGATGCAGAAACCTGAGATTTTATAGCATAGTCTGACGCTTGAGAATAATTTTGACTGTCTATTAATGAAAGACTCTTCTTAAGGTTGTTTGCACCTGAATAAAGATTGGCAAAAACATAAAATAAGGGCATAAAAAACAATAGAATTAGTGCGGGGATCGGAAACCACCAATGCCTCCATGATTTTCCCCTATCAATTTCTACTTGTTTATCTTTCAAATCTAAAAGTCTCCCCAACTTAAACCTGTTTAGAAAGCCTATTGTCTTTGACTCTTTGGTTAAATCAAGCTTAACTTCTGGCACCGGTAGTTTTTCTTCGTAATTCGCTCTTGGTTTCTGCTCAATTTCTGGCTTTTTGGAAACTGGAGGAGAAAAAGTAATTTCCTGGTCTATATCCTCTTCAACTATAACCTGGAATTGATCATTATCTTCTAATTCCTGTTTTTTCTCAGTTTTTACCCTTGAACCCTTTTTACCGATCATTATGGGTTTCTCTTTGTTGGAAATAGGATTAATTGACTCATCAGCCTGAACCGATTTCATAACAGACTCCATCGGATTATCAAACACATCTTCAGTAATTTGTTGAGATTTCTTTTTTTTAGTCTTTTTAGATTTTTCCGTCAAGGGTTTAATTTCGCCCTTATCCAGCTTTTGAAATAAATACTGAACAGTATTGCTAATTCCTTCTTCATATCCGGTTTTAGGTCTCCATTCCAACTCTTTTTGAGTTTCGGTAATCTTCTCATAGCTTAGGTATCCGGATAAGTCTATACTGTCGGGATAATAATCTTTTTCTGTAACCTGTGCTTCTTTTGCCAATCTCTTCCAAAAAGCTCCTATCAGTATCGGCTCTGAAGCAATAATAAAAGTTTTATCTGAAACAATGGGAGAAAGAAGGGCTAAAAACAACCCCTGAGAAGCATCTTGAGTATATATAGGATAAATTTGCTTATCGTCCTCAATCTCTTTGGGAAGTTTATTGAAAACTGCTGATAAAAATAGCTTTTGCAGTTGGGAAGGAGCCTTTAAATTTTTCAATGGACCATAAATGTGACCAATTTGTGCCAACCTCCAATCAATCCTTTTTGATTTTAAATCACTTTCGCATTGTTCAATATTCTCATTGGGCTGGATAACACGTAACATCCTAATGTTATATTTTTCTGCTAGTTTTATACCCTGATCGCCTTCAAAATCCACTATATAATCGGGGTCCTTCTGTTCTAAAACCTCAGACCAACCTTCATAATCACAAATATATATTGGATCGCTGGCAATATCTTTAATGGCATCAGGGTCAGAAGCAACCGCCAATACACTTAGCCCCTCACCCGTAAGTCTTCGGATCAAGCTAGGAGCTCCGGCAAAATCAGCTCCAAAAACCACGACTAAGGGTAAATCAGAAATAACATTCAGTTTGAAAGATTGTTTATCGGGCATCTGACTATTGTAACTAAACTAGGTGCTGCCTGGCAAGATGCATATCTATTATCTGCCAACCTTTTTAATAGCTTTAAGTATATTTTTGGAAAAATTAGAATAAGACCGTTTCTCGGCTTGTAAACGAATTTTTTGGGAATCAAATTTATATTTTTTTTCTTCAAATTCAGCGATCTTGTTCTTCAAACTTTCTAAAGAAAAATCTTTACAAAAAAGCCCGCTCACTCCCTCAATCACTGTTTCTTTGGCACCTCCGGAATAAAAAGCTATTGTCGGCTTTCCAAAACCAGCTGCCTCCAAAGGCACCATACCAAAATCTTCACTTTCTACTGGGTAAATCAAACATTTACAGTTTTCATAAAGCTCTTTTAGCTTATTATCACTGACTCTGCCTAAGTACTCAACATTCTTGTATTTTTTAGCCAATTCTTCCACTTCAGATCTTAAGGGACCATCTCCGGCAATCATCAACTTGACACCCAATTGCCCGCAAGCCTCAGCCGCTAAATCCGGATGCTTATAAGAAACTAATCTGCTTATATATAAGTAATAATTTTTATCGCTTTTTGAAATCTTTTTCGGCAAATCAATTGGCGGATTAACGACCACACTCTCACGTTTATAAAACTTCCTAATTCTCCCTGCTACCTGGTTAGAATTTGCAACAAACAAATCAACTTTCTGTGAAGTAAGATAATCATAAAATCGTAAAAAGTGATTAATTACAGCCGCATATATTCTTACTGGTAGATAATGAGTATATTTTCTGGCCTCAGGATAGTGATACAAAAATCTTGGAGGCGTGTGGCAATAACAAACATGTTTTGTCTTGCCCTTGGTTCTAATTCCTTTAGGCATTGCCCAAGCAGATGAAGACACAACTAAATCATATTCGGAAAAATCAAAACTTCTCCATACCAAGGGCAGTAAAAATCTTAAAGGGGATATTAGTCTTTTGTTAAAGGGAATTTTATTAAACCAGGAGGTCTTAATTTTCCAATTCTTAAATAATTTATTGGTTTCTCCTAAGCCCTCAGCGTTATAAATCGACAAATAAACATCGGCCTTAGGCCAAATATCATGAAGAGCCACCAAAACTCTTTCGGCTCCTCCAAAATCAATTAAGTAGTCGTGAACTAGAGCTATTTTCATTTCTTAAAAAATACTCATCTGCTTGTCATCGTTTTCTTCAAGCTCAAAATCTTTAACCATCCTTTTGTATAATGAAGGATAACCATTTTCTTTTAAAAAGCCAGCCACCAGATTAATGGTTTTTTTATTCCAATCGGCTTTTTTCAAGTCAATCTTTACAGGAACATCTTTTTTAACCTTAGCCAGCTCTTGAGAAAGAAAACCCGCTTCTTTGCCTTGAATAAGCTTTTCTTTTACTGAATCTTGAATTTGATCCAAATTCTTGTAAATGTTGTCAAAACTTTTGAATTCTTCAAGAAGTTTTTGGGCTGTTTTAGGCCCAATACCGGGAACACCGGGATAATTATCAGAGGTATCTCCAATCAAGGCTTTATAATCAACAACCAAGTTGAGAGGGATTCCTAATTGCTTCTTAACCTCACTAGGCCGAACTTTTATAGTCTGAGAAATACCCCGAAGAGGCATTATCAAACTCGTGTCTTTATCAACGAGCTGCATTAAATCTTTATCACCTGTTAAAATCACTGTTTCGTATCCCTTGCTTTCTGCTTTGTAAGATACAGTCGCAATAACATCATCTGCCTCGAATCCTTTTTTACAATAAGCAGATAATCCAATTTCTTTAACTATTTTTTTGGTTCTTTTGACCTGCTGGGAAAGAGTTGGGTCTTTTTTGGGTCTTTTTATCTGATAACCCACATATCTTTCATGTCTAAAATTCGGAGCGGGATAATCGAAGCAAATTACCAACTTTTGAGGATTGATATCTTTTATAGTTTTTAGAATAATACTGAAAAAGCCATAAATTGCCCCCACGGGATCACCTTTACTGTTGGTTAAAGCGGGCATAGCGTGAAAAGCCCGATGCAAGACGGCATGACCGTCCACAATCAAGAGTTTTTTGCCACTCATATTATTAACTTGGAGTTACTTTTAAGCCAAATATGGCATTAACAAGCTGAAGAATAAGATAGGCAAAAAAGACAATAAAAAAACCCATGATTCCTCCTGTAATTTTAGCTTTTCCCTCCCTGATTCCCTCGGGATCTCCCATCGATATCATCAAATGTATCCCACCCCAAACAATATAAACGATCATTAAAAAGCCTGCCAGGTAAATGGCTTGGGTTAAAACTACCGTTACTATCTCTCCCAAGGGAGGGTTGTCCTGTAGCCTTAATAATCCCCCCTTTTCTTCAACGATGTTCTTGTAAGTTGGGATGTGGAATGGCGGTACTGTTGGCAACGGAGTTGCTGTTTGGGCTTGTACTTGAAAATTCATTATTAATTAAATCCAGGAATTTCTAACCAAGTAACACCAATTAATCTTAAAATAAATATCGACAAAATAGCAAAAAGCAATCCTGAAATAGCGGCGGTAATAATTTCTTTACCTTGAGCAACCTTATCGGGACTGCCAGAAGAGGTCATAACCAAAAAAGATCCGTAAACAATCATTATTAGAGCAACACTGCCCACAAGTCCCATAAGGTTTTTTAGAAAAAAACCAACTAAACCGTCAACCGAAAAAGGAATACAGCCTAAAGCGGTTTCTATACCCGTATCACCCTCACAAAAAACATCAGGATCCTGACCGAATTGCTCGGGTGGAACTATGGGCATAAGAGTTGATGTTGGAATAGGCGTTGAATAAACAGTACGACAATACATTACTCCTGTATAATAAGGATCATTGGTACAAGGACATCCTGTGGGGCAATCACCTTCCCGTCCATAGCATAAATCCCCGCAAGACAATGGTCCTTGATACTCAACAGTGACTGTAGCATTATAGACAAGTGTCATATATCCTTGATAAACTTCAATTTTATAAGCTCCACCGGCTTCAGGAGTAAAATCTACAAGAAAACCGCGACCGTCAATACTTGGTTGTTTTTGAGTTTCATATGAATAGTCGTCTTCCCCTTGGGCTATTATTTTTACATTATAAGTATCCGTGTCTGTACAGCTATTTGCTATTACACTAATTGTCCCACCGCTAATACTGCTACTAAAGCTACAATTAGCAAAAACGGTTTTCGCCCGACCTGCAAATATATATAATGCAAATGCTAGAAAAATAAATATCGTCTTCTTCATCAGATGAATTTTATCATTTTATCGTGCATAATTAAAACATGAACCTCAATCGCTTATACAACTTCTTCTCAGGCATGAGAAGATGGCTTTTAAAAGCAGTCTTTCCTCAGCGGTCTACTTGCCGATTCACTCCCTCATGCTCAGAATACTGTTTTCAGGCAATTAAAAAATACAAGTTTAAAGGCATTTGGCTGTGTTTTAAAAGAATTATCAGATGCAATCCCTACAACAAAGGCGGATACGATCCAATTAAATAAGCGCTAGAACCAGAACAACCATTAAATTATTCTGTTGTAGCGTCAGCCAGTAATGATCAAAAAATCCAGTAATAATTACTACTAATAAAGGAATTAATTTTACTAATTTCCATTTCTGTTTAGAAAAAAACTCCTTAAATGAAAAAGCTAGTAAAAATAATCCAACAAGCCCTATCTCGCTTACTAAAAGCAGAAAAATATTATGCACTGGCTGAAAAAATAAGTAATTAATTTTGTCTCTCGGCCAATAGGTTGGAAGCTGAGGAATAAAATTTTTCATCCCTACCCCAAAAAGAAGATTGTCTTTAATCATTTCAATGGCAGATAAATTTAACCATTTCCTCAGCAATATACTCATTTGGTTAAAGTCAGTTTGCGAATAAATAAAAGCCGATATAACAACTCCCAATACAAAGATTAAGATTTTAAATATTTTCCTTTTTAAGTTCATAAATAACCCCAAAAAAGCAATTATAAGGAGAGCCAGCCATGAACTTCGACTAAATGTCAGACAAAGAAGAATAAAACCAAAAAAATAAATTAGCCGTTTCAACATCTTGTCTTTTACAAATACAAAATTTACAGCCATGCTTGCCAGGGTAAATCCCGCCAGCGAATTAGGATGAGAAAATGTCCCATATGGCCTGAGAAATAATCTGCCCATTATTGAGGTTTTTGCAATACCAGGTGTGCTGATGGAAAAATTTCTTTCACCAAAATACCAAAAAATCCCCTGCAGGCTTGACTGAGAAATAAACTGAGCAACTGCTAAAACAAGTTCGAAACCAATCCAAAACATAATTATTACGCCTAAATGTCTCTTAACCAACTCCTTTTCTTTCTTTAATACAAGAAAAACAAGCAAAAATTCTATGGCTTTCAGATAAGCAAAAAGTGCAGACACAGGACTGAAAGAGAGAATAGATATTATTAGTAACAAGCCAAAAAAAGCAAAAATAAATATCTTTCCTGTAAATGCTTTTTTAAGGTAGCTTATTAAATCCCCAAACAATAACTCTGATGCCAAGAGAAATATAAATATTACTTCACTTAAGTAAATAACAATGGAGAGATAGTCAATTTTTAGACCCCAAAAAATTGAAGAGGCCGGCCAAAAATGTTTAGCTATTTGCGTTGGAAAACTCAGAAGAAAAAGAATAAGCAGAAATTTAATCATATTGTTATTGTTTCTCATTTTTCAAAAATATTTTTATTGACAGACAGATGGTTATACAGTAATCTTTATTATCAGTATGCCAAAGAAGGATAATAATTTCATTTTAAGATTTTTTTTAATCGGAGCAATATTCCTGCTTCCAATTGTAATATTCCCTTTTATCAGAAATATATTAACTGGCTCCAAGTTAATGTTTACATATTTAAGCATTGTTATCGGATCAATTTTGGGTATTATTGAGCTGTTTAGAGTAAAAAAAGTAAAAATTAATTTCGCCAATAAAGATGCCCTGTTATGGCTCATTGTCCTTTTGGGGCTTGTATCTTGGTTTATGGTTGATACAGGTGTTAAATACCGATCAATTATCGAAGTAAATCCTTGGATATCTTTTCTATCATTGCTTGTTTTTTTCTTTATCTATATTCAAACCAATCTTCCTAACCAAAAAAATTTACTGATTAAAATATTAAGCTATTCTGCTACTGTTTTAGTTTTAATCTCAATTGTCCTTTTTGTTATCCCTGAAAGTAAATTTCCTCTAAGAATAGTGTCTGATTTCTTAGCTATCCCCAATGGACAGTGGTCACCTATTGGGTCTAGCTTGGAATTGTTAATCTTTTTACTCCCTCTGACAATATATTGGTTTATTAAACTTGCCAAGAATACAACCTTGTCCGGAGATAGGAAAATTTCTTTCCTACCCGTGTTATTTTTATTTATTTTCATCATCGGCATAGGCTTAAATGGATATGAGTATTTCAAGTCCAAACCAATAGTCTTAGACTATTATTCATCTTGGTATATCGCTACCGAATCATTGAAAAGAAACCCCTTGTTCGGTGTAGGACCAAATAATTACATGACTGCCTACACACTTTACAGACCAATAGAAACCAACCAGAGCTTCGCCAACATTATTTTTAATACTCCTGCCAATTTCCTTTTCAAGATGTGGACTGAAATAGGATTAGCGGCCATGATTATCTGGTTAACATTTGTTTTTACAACATTAAAAGACGCTTGGAAGAAAAAACATAGATTTTTTTATCCACTTCTTGTTTTATTTTTAGCCCAAATTTTTGCTCCCACTGGATACTTAATCCTCTTTTTATTCCTCTTACTGAGCTACTCTGTGAGGGGAAGAACAGCTCTAGTATTGCCCCAGGCAAGCTGGACTAAAAAAGCTATTACAGTTCTGTGCTTTCTAATTCTTATTCCCAGCGTATTTTTCCTATCAAAGATATATTTAGCAGAAAGCTACTTTATCAACTCCCTGGTTGCCATTGCTAGAAACGATGCTAATGGAGTCTATCTAAACCAGCAAAATAGCATAAAAACGGTGCCCTACATTGTTGATTATCGAATATCACGAGCTCAATCCAACTTAGCTTTGGCCAATTCCATTGCCCAAAAAGAAGATCCAACAGATAAAGATAAAGAAAATATTGCCCTATTAATTCAAGATGCTATCAATGAAGCAAAAGCGGCCGTTGCTTTGGAAACAAAAAATGTAACCGCCTGGCAAAACCTCGCAAATACCTATAGACAAATAGTAAATTTAGCCGAGGGAGCCGATCAGTGGACCATTTCAGCTTACC
>DIVO01000066.1 GCA_002428285.1 Patescibacteria group bacterium UBA6130
TCAAGCATGGGAAATCCTCCTGTGTGTGTGGCGTGTTCAAACTCTATTATACACAAAGGATTTCTCTTTTTATTCCCCTTACTGAATTTCTTTCATTTTTGAAAGTCCACAAGATATTATATACTCTCTGGAACTATATAAACGACTTCAATATATTAGAAAAATAAGAGGTCGGACTCAACAAAAAACAGCTAACACATTTAATATTAGCAGGCAAGCCATACAAAAACGGGAAAACGGTGAAAGTGCCCCCGTCATTTCCAAACTTTATGAGTTGTCATTACTATATGATATTTTTCTAGACGTATTACCAGACGGCTCCCTTACCGAAAATCCATTTACAACTCTTGTACTTTCTAAAAATCAAATTAACCGCTCAACCGATATCCATTTACTAAGTATGATAAGAACTCCCAGTGATGCTGACTTAATCAATCTTGGTATTGTAGGCACAAGTACATCTCTAATTCTAATTATATTGCATGTCACAGGAGTAATTTTATTACTATTTGTTTTGACTTTACTTATTTCTTTTTTTATTATAAATGTCAAATAGAAATGGAGTATATAAATGTTTTCAAAAACAATCGTTCTTTTCAAGATAAGTGTTGCTGGTTCCTTTTCGGGAAAAGAGCAAAGTGAATAAAAAAGCAAATCCAAAAAGACGTTGAGGAAAATCTGTAAAACATTTACAAGGGTATAAAAACATGTCTCTATTTTAAAAGAAACTGGATAATTCAGTGAAAATCATTATAAAGACAAGGGTATAAAAAGAGAAAAAGCATCTCAAGTCAAAAAAATAAAATAAAAAAGATTTTTCAAAAGAATGCAATTAAACTTTATAACACAAATAGTGAATACCATTATGGAATCCACAAAAAGTGATTAGCAACACTTATCTTGAAAAGAACCAAAACAATTGAATCAATGAAAATAATCAATTACAAAATGTTTCTTGCCCTGTTGTTGATGGGCTTGATCCCAACCGTTTATACAACTATTCGAATTTTCTTTTTAGGACAATTGCCAGGCGAATGGGGGTTTAACATTGCAAGTCAACTTTCATGGGTGAACTTGCTTTATGAGGTCCTTCAGGAAGCCATTATTCTTCCACTCTTCTTCTTTATCGGAAAATCCCTAAATAACAAAACCGAACTGCAAAATAGAACCCGAACTGGTCTGATATTTACCGGGTCGATTTATGGACTTTTATCACTGCTGATTATTATTTTTGCTATTCCTTTGATTCAATTTATGGCTCAAGATACAGCGCTGATTGATGAAACGGCGACCTATATTAGACTTGAGACGGTCGCAACCATATTCATGACCCTTGTAAAGTTTCTACTTGTTGTTTTGGTCACAATGAACAAAGAGAAATACCTTTATATAGTTTTAGGGACGCAAATGATCTTATCAATCTTTTTAGATACCTTTTTGGTTTCCAATTTGAACATATCATTGAATGTTGGGGTTAACGGCATCGCCTTTTCCAACATTATTGTCAATGTCATCCTTCTGGTTTTGGTATTTTTTATTCTGAAACGCGAAGGAATCAATTTGGCCGGGAAAGAGAAACTTTCGTTTTCTTGGATAAAGGATTTAACGAAGGTCGGAGGAATCTCGGGCCTAGAAAGTTTAGTACGAAATATTGCATTTATGTTGATGATAATTCGAATGGTAAATGTTGTTGGTGAGCAAGGGACTTTCTGGTTGGCCAACAATTTTATATGGGGTTGGTTATTGTTGCCGGTTATCCAGTTGGGGGAACTTGTGAAACGGGATTGTGGCGAGAATGAAAATGCGGTGAAAGATAAGTCACTTGGTTATTTTGCGATTACTTTCATTATCGTAATTCTATGGATGGTTTCGATCCCACTTTGGAAACCATTTTTAAGAGATGTGCTTCAATTAAGCAATTATCAAAACATTTACTACATTGTTTTAATAAGTCTGACTTTTTATGTGTTGTTTGCTTTTAATAATGTGATCGACAGCATTTTTTATGGTATTGGGAAAACAAAGTATATGCTCTTTCAGTCAGTGGTCATAAATGCTATTTTCTATGGAACGGCCTATATTCTTTATGCAACAGGAATTTATGAACCGACTTTAACTAAGATTGCATTAATGTTCGCAGGAGGAATTGCTTTTGACAGTTTACTTACATATGGCATATTCATTTGGATGTTAAAGAAGAGAAAAATTAATTTACTAAATTATGAAACTCTTCCAGGACAATAAATAACAGTCGAAACAAAAAGCAGGATTATATTGATCCTGCTCAGAGCGTTGACAAAGCTAACGCTCATTTTTTCTTGTAATAAAATGGGACAANNGTCTAAAAAAGTGTTTTTTTGTTTTTTCAAGATAGTTGTGAGAAAATAAACAAACCCCATTTTTGAAAATGGAGTTTGTCATTAGTCTGAGCAGGATTATATTGATCCTGCTTTTTCGTTTTTTATCATATCAAAGGAAGATTACAAAACATGGATTAATTTGGAGAAAAAATTAGTGTCTTCCGCAAATCGATTTACAAAACAGATAAATTTTGAAAAATTTTGAAAGTAAATCAGAGCCTACTCAACGAAAAAAATGCAAAGAGCCACCCTCGAATTCGTGAGTTCTTGAAGGATAAAAAGTTCCCCGATCAAAAAAAACGAAGTTTTCGCGTTTTTATTTTTATGCTATTAGTTTTGCCAATTCAAGGATTTTTTCGTCTTGGAGCCTAAAAACCGACCATTCTTTTTGATGAATCGCACCCATTTTTTCATAAAATTCAATTGATGGAAGATTCCAATTTAGACACCACCAATCAATTCGGCTGTAATTTCGTTCCTTAGCAATCTTTGCCAGAAATGAAAGCAGCATTTTCCCGTAGCCCTTCCCGCGGAATTCGGGATAAATGAAGAGATCCTCCAAAAAAAGATTAGCTTTACCCTGAAAAGTAGAATATGAGTTGTAGAACAAGGCAAAACCAACGGGATTCCCGTTTTCCTCAGCAATCAATACTTTGGCTAGTTTTTCAACAAATAGAGTTTTAGTTAATTTGTCTTCGGTGGCTATAACTCTGTCAAGCATCTTTTCGTATTCTGCGAGCGACTTGATTAAATCGAAAATAAGCGGAATATCCTTTCTTTCAGCAAATCTAATGGTAAAACCCTTAATAGGTGTTTTATAAACTTTCATTTTTTTAGCCTCCAGAATTATTAAAACCTTTCCCCTAAAGTAGCAGTTATTATTATATCACAAAAAATACATTCTAGATCTTCAATGGGATTCCTTCCTGAGTTTTGCAGTTGCAAGAACAAATGAAGCGGAATATTAAGGACGCTCCTTGGTATTCCGCTTTTTTATTTTTAAAATATAGTTGACTAATAATGACCAATGTGATATGATATATACAGATGCAGGAGGAGTTATGTATATCAATTTAGTCAAAAGCAAAACCAGCCGGCGTGGGACCATGGTTTATCTGGCCGAAGGTTATCGCGTGAATGGCAAGTGTCGGCACCGAAACCTTAAGTGCTACGGTTATCTCGAAGAACTTCAGAAAGACGAACCGGGAGTTTTGGAACGCTTAAAGACCGAAGCTCGCAAGATGACTGAGGGTTCTCTAATCGATTTGGTCATTAACCTTAGCGCCCCGCTTGGCAATGCGGAGATTCCCTTAAATTTCGGTTATTTTTGTTTGGATGCCATTTATTCTTCTCTTGGCATAAGCGAATTTTTAAAAAATGAAAACCGGAAAACTAAAATCAATTATGATCTTGATCAGATAATGAAGCTGCTGGTCTTCTCGCGAATTATGAATCCTGCTTCCAAGAAAGAAGCCTATGAGCGGAAAAACGGTTTTTTTAATCTGGCCTTCGACTTTTCAATGGATGACATGTACCGTTCTTTAACCCGGATGAAGGACTTTAAAGAAGAACTGGAGTTATGGATTCACAATCAGATCAAAGCCCAGTATGGGAGAGATGCGACGCTGGTCTTTTATGACGTCACGAATTATTACTTTGAAACCGAACGCGAAGATGATGACGAGATTGATGAAGAGTCAAATAAAATAACTGACGCCGGGTTGCGAAAGAAAGGCGTTAGCAAGGAACACCGTCCTGAGCCGATCATCCAGATGGGACTCTTCATTGACAGCCAAGGCCTTCCGATCGCTTATAAGCTGTTTCCGGGAAACATGAATGACAAAGTTACCTTGGTGCCGGTATTGGAAGCGGTCAAAGAAAAATATCGGTTGGGAAGAACCATTGTCGTGGCAGACAAAGGATTGAACAGCGGCAACAATCTCCTTTATATCCGATCCAAAGGCAACGGTTACATTGTCTCCCAACCAATCCGGAAACGAAAAAAGGAAATGATTGAAACCGTCCTGGATGCAAATGGTTATGTCGGTAACCCGGACGGAACCTTTAAAATGAAAGACTGGTTAAGTGAGCGAGAAATCAAAGACCGTGACGGAAACATTCAGATCTTGAAAGAAAAGACGATCTGTTTCTGGAGCAAAGAATTTGAGGAACGGGAAAAGTACAAGCGTGAGGGTCTCGAGGAATCCATCGCTAAGTTCCAGAAGAACCCGGCTTTATACACCGCCTCCAATTCCTTCGGAGTCAAGAAATATCTGAAAGAAAAAGAGTTAGACAAGGAAACCGGTGAAATCAGAAGCAAGCATCCGGTCCTGATCTTCGATGAAGAAAAGTACCGACGAGACTGCGCCTTAGACGGATATTACATGCTCGTGACTTCGAAACTTGATTTAACCAACGAGGAGATCCTGGACAAATACCGGGGATTGTGGAAAATCGAGGACTCCTTCCGAATCATCAAAAGCGATTTGGAGGGCCGGCCGGTTTATGTCCGGACCAAAGACCACATTGAAGCCCACTTCCTGACTTGTTTCATCGCGCTGGTCATCATGAGGCTTCTTCAAAATCGGCTGGCCAATCAGTATTCCGCTGAGCAAATCAAGGAATCTCTGAACAGAGCCAATGCTCAGTTGATAGACAAAGGAATTTATTTGATCCAAAATCCAGGCAAACCGTTTAATGAAATAAGTGCGAGTTTAAACTTCCAAGTGGAAAACAAGTACATCCGCTTTGAAAAATTAAAAAATTTGCACAGAGACATGAAATTAGTCAACATCACCCAATTGTCATAAAATCCGAAATATCAGGGAGCATCCCCGATATTTTTTATTTTTTATCGAAAGCAACTGCAAAACTCGGGTTATATCACAAAAAATACATTCTAGATTTTCAATGGGATTCCTTCAACAAAAACCATTTTGTTTTTAACCCCTTTTTTAGGAACCAAAATGAAAGGTTAGTACAATTTAAGAATTATTTCTAAATTAATAAGAAAGAGTTTCTAGTTGCATATAAAAAGGTTTGCTTATCAAATGTCTTGTAGAACTTGTTAAAAGTCAATATTAAATTAA
>DIVO01000046.1 GCA_002428285.1 Patescibacteria group bacterium UBA6130
CAGCCATCATTTAAAGAAAGCGTAACAGCTCACCATTCGACCCCGGCTTGCCGGGAGGGCAAAGTGCGCCGAAAATATACCGAGGCTCAAGCAAACTACCGAAGACGAAGATTTTGTATTTTACAATTTAGTAGGGGAGCGTTCTCAAGGCAGTGAAGCTTTGCCGTGAGGCAGGGTGGAGCGTTGAGAAGTGAGAATGCTGGCATGAGTAGCGTGATCCCGGTGAGAAACCGGGATGCCGAAAGCCCAAGGTTTCCTCAGCAACGTTAGTCGGCTGAGGGTTAAGCGACCCTTAGGTGAGCCCTCCTATTTGGAGGGGTAGCCGATGGATAGCCGGTTAATATTCCGGCCTTTTCATCAATTCGTTATTAGATGGGTGGTGACGTATTTTGATAGATCTGGTGTTCCAGTGGAATTGGAGCGCTTGGGAAGTAAGTTAGAGGTGGTTGGCAAATCCGCCACCTTGATGCCCTTAACGGGCGCAAACGAACTTCATGATGACCCCGAGCTTTGCAAGGGGGAACAGATCGAGTTAGGATACCAAGAAAAGCCTCGCATTGAGAATTGATGAAATCCGTACCGCAAACCGACACAGGTGGGCAGGTCGAGTAGACCAAGGCAATCGAGTAAAAGAGGATCAAGGAACTCAGCAAAAAAGCTGGGCGTAACTTCGGGAGATGCCCTGCCACTTTTAGTGGCCGCAGCAAACGAATGTTCGGCGACTGTTTACCAAAAACACAGGTCCCTGCAAACCCGTAAGGGGAAGTATAGGGGCTGATGTCTGTCCAGTGCCGGAAGGTTAAGGGGATTTCTTGGATTTCTTCGGAAATCTATGGGATGAACTGAAGCCCCGGTGAACGACGGCAGTAACTCTAACTGTCCAAAGGTAGCGAAGTCCATTGTCGGGTAAGTTCCGACCAGTATGAAAGACTCAACGACCGAACAACTGTCTCCGATCCTTTACTCGGCGAAATTGAAATACCGGTCAATATGCCGGTTAGTTATTGTTGGACAAAAAGACCCCGTGGAGCTTCACTAGAGCTTAACATTGAGGATGGCCTGATGTTTGTTGAGAATAGGTGGGAGGACTTCGGTCCGTCAGTGAAATACCACTCTTCATCATTCCTGAATCTAACCCATCCTGTCTGGAAACGGCAGGGGGGACAGTGTTTGGTGGCTAGTTTGACTGGGGCAGTCGCCTGCTAAAAAGTAACGCGGGCGCACAAAGGTTGGCTAGGCTCGGACAGAAATCGAGCTGATAGTGCAAGGGCATAAGCCAGCTTAACTGCAAGACCGTTGGGTCGAGCCTGTCAAACTTTATTTTCTTCCTTTCTTTGATTGGAAGGTTTTAAAGGGAGACAGCTGAAGTTCTACTTCGGAGATACGAAAGTAGGTCCTAGTGATCTTCCTTCGCCATATGGTATGGCAAGGAACTTATCCGATAAAAGTTACCCCGGGGATAACAGNNGTTGGTCTGTTCGCCCATTAAAGCGCCGCGTTAGCTGGGTTCAGAACGTTTCAAGACAGTTCGGACTCTATCCACAATAACCGTTCGATTTCTGAGGGAATCCGACCACAGTACGAGAGGACCTGGTTGGGGAAACCTCTGGTGTGCCGGTTGTCCTGCCAAGGGCATTGCCGGGTAGCTATGTTTCCAACGGATAACTGCTGAAAGCATCTAAAGCGGGAAGCCGTCCCCAAGATTAGAAATCGCATCTCACCTTCGGGTGAGAGATAGACCCCCAGGAGACTACTGGGTATGGGTGGCAGGTGTAAGACTAGCAATAGTTTTAGCCGAACCATTCCTAATGGTCGAGTAAAAACAAAATTAAGTAATTACAGCCTGACTTTTGGATTAAATTCCCGGCTGCTTTTGCGAGGTGGAACCACTCCTTCCCATTTCGAACAGGATAGTGAAACGCTTCAGCACCGACGATAGCTTTAATTGGTGAAAATAGGCCGCAGCCGGGTAACCAAAAAAATACTTAACAGTATTTTTCATGC
The DNA here is from genome assembly GCA_002428285.1 of Patescibacteria group bacterium UBA6130. GTDB lineage: Bacteria > Patescibacteriota > Microgenomatia > UBA12405 > UBA6130 > UBA6130. Next base: position 2,005 of record DIVO01000046.1, read on the forward strand.
AGACGAGATTGATTTTTGACGGCGAATTTTAGAGTCAGATTTTGCTCGCGGGTTCAATTATTCCCCGCTTTAAAAAGGGGAGTTTTGAATTCTAAAAATAAAAAAAAGGAGAAATAATGATTAATGACAAAAAAACAAACAAAAAAAAGTAAGACTCCCATTACTTCAATGGAGGATTTGTTAGCCTCCGCAGATTACAAAATAAAAGGTCTAAAGAAAGGCGAATTCGTAAAAGGGATAATTTCTGAGATCAAAAAAACCACCCTTTATATTGATATTGGCGCCAAAACCGAAGGTATTATTATCGGCAAAGAACTTGAATTGGTTAGTGATTATGTGTCCAAGCTTAGTGTTGGTGATGAAGTTTCGGTCCAGGTCAGAGTCCCTGAAAATGAAAAAGGACAAATTTTACTTTCTTTAAGAAAAGCTGCTTTCGAAAACGCTTGGGGATATTTTGAAGAAAAACTTAACTCTGGAGAAAAAGTAAAAGTTAACGGCAGGGAAATAAACAGAGGTGGAGTTGTGGTTAATGCCCCATTTGGTCTTTTTGGTTTTATTCCCGGCTCTCAAATTGGAAGCATATACGAACACAACCCTGATAATTTAGTTGGGAGAGATATTATGGTTAAGGTTTTGGAGGTTGATAAAGAAAAAAATAGATTAGTTTTTAGTGAAAGAATGGTTAGTGAACCCGAGATTGTCGATAGAGAAAAGGAAGCTATAGCAAGTATTAAAATGGGAGATGATTTTGAAGCCGAAGTTGTTCGTGTTGAACCCTTTGGCTTATTCGTAAAGATAAAAGGCGATAAGAAGAAAAATCTGCCCAATTTAGAAGGACTTGTTCATATTTCTGAAGTATCATGGGACAAGGTAGACAATTTATCTTCTCTTTATCGAAGAGGCGACAGAGTTAAGGTGGTTTTGGTCAGTAAGGAAGACGAAAAACTACAATTTTCAATTAAGAGATTAGTCAAAGATCCTTGGTCGGATATCGAGAAAAAGTATCCCAAAGATTCTCCAATCGAGGGAACAGTAACCCAAGTAACCAATTTTGGCGCCTTGGTTAAGTTTGAACCAGGTATTGAAGGATTAATACATGTAAGCAAAATTCCTCCTCAAGTTAAGGTAAGCGAAGGAGAAAAAATCAGCTGTTTTGTCGAGAGAATTGATAAAGAAAACAGACGCTTGAGTTTGGAATTAGCTATGACTCAAAAACCGTTAATTTACAAATAATCTAAAGTTAATCCAATTTTCGTGATTTNNGACAAGGGGTTGTTGATTGTGATTGAATGATATTGATCATTGCCCCATTCAATTAATATTCAAATTTCTAACAACCTTGCATAAATGAAATTGCATAACAATATTAAATATTTTCCCCAAGGAGGTTTCGTATGGCTTCAGTAAAAACAATTGCAAAGAAAGAAGAGATAGTTACCGCAGATGATATTAAACAGCCGGTAGTTGCTTCTCCCCCACCTGAAAGAATTAATGTGGATGGGAGATCAATTCCAGATGCTCATCTCCCCACTGAGTACACTCAAGGAGTGCTTGATCTTGCTAAAGAGGGTCATGGGTTTTTGAGACCGAAATTTACTCCTTCGAATAAAGATGCCTATATTTCTGCTTCGCAGATAAGAAGGTTTAGGCTTCGAGAGGGGGATTTAGTTGGGGGTCAGGTAAGAGCACCAAAAGAAAACGAAAGATATTATGGTATTTTAAAGATTGAAGTAGTTAATGGTGTGCCTATTGAAAAAGTTGGTAACAGACCTTGGTTTGGAGAGCTAACTCCAATTTTTCCTCAGCCAAGAATAAAACTGGAAACAACCAAAGATTCAGCTGCAGCTAGAATAATTGATTTAGTATCACCAATTGGATTTGGACAAAGAGGCATGATTGTGTCTCCTCCTAAAGCAGGTAAGACGACCTTAATGAAAGACATGGCTACGGGAGTGACCAAGAATCACCCCGACATTCATTTAATGGCAGTACTCATTGGTGAAAGGCCCGAAGAAACAACAGATATTATCAGGAGCATTAAGGGAGAGGTTGTTGCCTCAAACTTTGATGAACCACCAGAATATCAGACAAGAGCTGCTGAGATTGCTATTGAAAGAGCCAAGAGATTGGTAGAAATGGGAAAAGACGTTTTTATTCTCCTTGATTCTATTACCAGATTGGCTAGAGCTTACAACTTATCCATTCCTTCTTCCGGAAGAACCCTAAGCGGAGGCTTTGATCCTGCTGCTTTATATCCGGCTAAAAGATTTTTTGGTGCTGCTAGAAACATTGAAGAAGGAGGCTCTTTAACTATTATTGGTACTGCCTTGGTTGACACCGGAAGCAAGATGGATGATTTAATATATGAAGAGTTCAAGGGAACAGGCAACATGGAGCTTCATCTTGACAGGAACTTATCCGAAAGACGGATCTTCCCGGCAGTTGATATTCAGCGTTCAGGAACCAGAAAAGAAGAGCTTCTTTATGATAAAGACAATTATATTAAACTTGTTAGAATGAGAAGAATGATCGATCTTTTGGGCAAAGAAGAAAGAACAGAGGCCTTCTTAAAAAGAATTATAGAAACCAAAAGCAACGAAGACTTTTTAAGTAAGTTAAATGAATGAAATTAACAAACTTGTTATTCTAGGTAGTGGTCCGGCAGGTTTCACAGCTGCCATATATGCCGGTAGGGCTGGTCTTAACCCTGTTGTTGTTGAAGGTTCAACGCCGGGTGGTCAGCCAATGATTACCACTGTTGTAGAAAATTATCCTGGATTTCCCGAAGCCATAAGAGGACCAGAATTAGTGGCTCGGATGAAAAAACAGGCAGAAAAGTTTGGAGCTAAATTTTTATCTGGGGAAGTTAAAAAAGTAGATTTTTCTTCGAAACCTTATAAAATTTTTCTTAATGATGGTAAACAGTTGCTGGCCATGTCAGTGATTATAGTTACGGGAGCATATTCAAGAAGATTAAATATCCCCGGAGAAGAAAAATTTATAGGACGGGGCGTGTCGACTTGCGCTACCT
>DIVO01000060.1 GCA_002428285.1 Patescibacteria group bacterium UBA6130
AAATGTTCAACTTTCCATGGATAAACATTTTCATTAATACCATAACCGGCAGCATGCCAGAAAAGGGAAGATTTTGCATAATATTTTTTCAGTACATCAAAAGGTGCATTTACTATAAATTTAATCGGATAGCCTTCTGACATTTTCTTTAACTTTTTAATAAATATATTTTTCTTTTCTTCTTCTTTTGAACCACCTATTAATATTAATTGCCAATCATTTTTTCCAGAATCAAAAAGTTTTTTAAAAGCTCTTATTAAAATGTCTTGTTTCTTGCTTTGCATGGTGTTTTCAAACCTTCCAACGCCGATTATGGTTTTAGTTTTTTTCCCTGGGGAAAAACTGTTTATATCTATTGGTGGATAAAGAACATCTGATTTAACCCCAAAACTTTTGTCAATAAACTTTTTAGTAAACTCTGAATTACAGACAACTTTGTCTATGAGCTTGATTTTAAATTTATTACCTTGATCTACCTTTCTGATAAATGGAACCTGAAAATGGATTATGTTTTTATTCGATAGCATCATTGGAACGCTTCCGTCTGAAAGCCAAAAACATAATTTATATTTTCTAAATAGGAATATTTTTTCAAAGCTTGAGTATGCTTCAATTTTTTTACCGGTAATATTGACATCATTAATTTGCATTGAGAACCTATTTGCAGCTTTTTCTAGCATATCCATATCATCCCATGCAAAATCTACATTCCAGCCACTTTCAAGCAAACATTTTGCTACTGTTAAACAATACCTTTCTCCTCCTCCCAGCGTATCAAGATAAGGATCAAATATCAGGGCCTTTGGTTTTTGCTTTTTTCTTGAGCTTGCCATTGAATCTCCCATAGCCTTGCATATGTAATGAATCGGCTATAAGTTTGAAAAATAACCTCTATCAACCCTTGTGTCCCATCTCTTAATCCTTGCAGCTTTATTCCACGGTTGTAAAATTCACCAACCATAATTCTTAAAAATCGCCACCAAGCCATTGGAGGATGATTGGCTTTAAAAAGTTCTTCCGCCTCAAGCTTCGACCATTTAATGGTTTTTTCAAGCATCGAGGTAAGATCCCTATGGGTTAAGTGGATCAAAGGATTAGTTAAGTGTCCTAAATCTCCTGAAAAAACAGGTTGTTCATGCAATTTTTCTTTCCAACCTAAAATATTTGATTTATAAAATAATCTTATTACATAGTCCGGCCAGGCTCCACCGTATTTCATCTCCTTATTTAAATAAAAATTCCTTCTTGGAATTGCATATGCAGAATACTTTTTAGGTTTTGAACCCGTGATGGCAATCATCTCTTTTTTAAGCTCAGGAGTAACCCTCTCATCTGCATCAAGATAAAATATCCAATCGTGTTTTGCTTTACTGATTCCCTCTGATCTCCATTTGGCAAACTCAATTTTCCCTGATCCGATATTAAAAACTTTCGAATTAAATGATTTTGCTATTAATTTTGTTTTATCGCTTGAGCCAGTATCCAAAATGATAATTTCATCTGCATAAGAAACACTTTTTATTGCATCCTCTATCATTTTCTCTTCATTTTTGGCAATTATTACAACTGATAAACTCATTTCCAGCTTCCCTTTCCAAAATTTAAGAGATAAAAATCTTTAATAGCCTTTTTTTGGAATTGTCTGCCTTTTAATAATAATTTAAAACTCTCTTTAATTAGTGATAGTTTGGCTCGAGAAGATGCCCACTTAATACCAAATAATAATCTATTTCTGGTTATAAAATAATCATGGAGACCCCCCCCAACTTTAGAAGATCCAGCATTAATATGCCATATTTTACTTTGTGGCACGCATACATTTTTTAGACCTATCTTTTTTGATTTTTGCGACAAGTCAGCATCTTCATAATATAAATAATATCTTTCATCAAATAAATTAATTTTTTTCCAAGTATCCGATGTTGCTGCCAAACAGCAACCGCTTACAAAATCGGTTTCGGTGATTTTGTCGTATTGTCCATGGTCAACTTCATCAATTCCCCTGTTGCTGGCATAAACATTGTCCCAGTCTATATTTCCGCCAACTGACCAAATCACTTTTCCTTTTTCTGAGGATTTATATCTATTCCGATGATATTCTTTCCCGGGATAAAAATATATCTTAGGACCTACTAAACCTGTATCCGGATTAAATTTTAATTGATTTACTAAAGGTTGAAGAAAGTCTTTATCAACTATCGTATCACTGTTGATAATGCCAATAAACTTGTGTCCTTTTTTAAGACAATGGCGAATTCCATAATTATTACCACCCGTAAATCCCAAATTGTTTTTTAATAGGAAATATTCAATATCTTTTCTGCTTTTGAGCATTTCTTGAGAACCGTCAGAAGAATTATTATCTACAACAATAATTTTTAAATTATTACCTCCGGCAATTTTAAGAGAATCAATACATTGGCTGGTTAATTTTTTTGTATTGTAAGAGAGGACAACAAAGGCAGTTTTTGGTCTCATTTTAAAACTTTCAATAGAGCATTCTTAATTTTAAAGACATATCTATATATTTCCTTTTTAACCCCCTTCATTCTTTCTGATGCCCATTGATCATGCCAATATTCGATTTCGTACACAAGTTTTGTAAATATCTCTTTAATCTTTTTTTCTTCAATACTTTTTTCTTCATATTTTTGTTTTTCCCATACCTTGAGGTAGATCAAAGACGATGAATACATTTGTAAGATTGCTAAAGATAATCCATGAAGACCATCCTTATATCCTTCTCCAGCAAAAAATCTGCTTAAAAACTCACCTGTGGGTTTTAAGATTAAATCTGCTACACTAAGTCTATATTTCTTCTCATTAATTAACTCATCAGATTGAACATCAGCATATCTGATAGCTCTAGTTAAAAATTGATCTAAAGTATCATAATTGTGATGAACTAGGGCGTACTGTTCTTCATCGGGAAGACTATAAATCTCTCCGATTAGCTCAGGTTTTTGATGAATTTGCTTTGGCCAATCGATCTTACCTCTTTTAAAAAATCTGGGATTATAATCTGGCCACCACCTTGAGTTTTGTATCCATTTTCCAAAAATAATATTTTTTCTTGGAATCAAAACATGGTCATAATCTGTATTTTTTTGCTTAGCTATCTCAACAAGCTTTTTCCCAAGTGTTGTTGGAATTGTTTCATCAGCGTCAAGTATTAGTATCCATTTTCTTCTTGCCTTATTTATTGCAAAGTTTCTTGCAGGTTCTACATATCCCATTTTTTTGTGAAAAAAAATTTTAGCACCCAGTTTTTCGGCAATTTTTACAGTCTTGTCTTCACTAAGCATATCAACAACTATAATTTCATCAGCATATTTTTTTACCGATCTAATTGCCAAACCAATGTTTTTTTCTTCATTTAACGTGTTTATTACAACTGAAATGTTTGTTTTCATAGTTTTGTTTACTTTTTAACCTGATATATTCTAACTTTTTCATTATCAAAAATCATCTCTATCCCTAATTTAGTAGGTTCTATCATAATTTTTTGTTTGTCAACCAAGTATATGTATTTAATATTATTTTGCAATAGAAATTCTCTTGCCAAAACTTCATTTTCTGTTGCAAAAAATTCTAATAATTGCTTTTTCCTTACTTCCGGCGGTAAAGAAACTGAGGTGATTTCTAAATTTCTTTCATCTTCAAAAAACGCTTGTTTACCTGAAAAAGCAGAAACATAAGCAGTGCTGTCGTAATTGTATAGCTGGATCGGAAGCTCATTTTTATTTTGTCTATTTTGAGGGTCAAATATATATGTCAGCACTATGCCATCATCTGCATTTTTTAAATAATTTAATGCTTCAACCTCCTTAGGATAGATAGCTGCCGCAGGCTGAAAAATATAATGTCTTAGGCTTGATACTCCAGGAAGGGTAAGAATCACAATGATTGCTAGTATTAAAATATTTATTTTCTTTTTTCTGGTTAAATCGGCTAATGTTTTAGCCGCAAAAAAATTTAGAAAGAACATAAAATAATAAAAGAATTGAACTGTGTTCCAAGCAGTCCCTTTTTGAACAAAGAAAATAACGGGTACCAAACCTGCTAATAATCCAAAATATAAAAATATGTCAAGTTCAGTAGTAATCTTGTTAAATATATTCTTAAAAATAGCTAAAAAACCGATAAGCCGAGTGCTTAGGTTACCAATTAAAAAGATAAAAATAATAATCAGTTCAACAGCGATTAGTCTTATGCCTGTTCCCTGAAATTGAAGATTTTGCCTATATATTGCCAAATCGGGAAGATAGAACCTGTCGGGAGATTCTATCATCGAGTGCATAAACCATAATGGCTGATAAAGAAATAGAGATGCGGAACCTTTATTTGTTAGAAAAAATATTATTGATGAAACAAATAAAGCCGATATAAAAATAATTAAATTTTGGTAACTTTTTTTGAAAATCGAATATAAAGCTAATCCTGCCAAGGCGAATAAGACTATTATTCCACTGTATGCCTTAATAATAATTAAACTGCTAAAGATTATTCCGATTAATATGGAGGAAAAATTGCCATTCCTTTTAACAAGAAAAAAATATAAACCAATTAATATAACAATTAAAGATAAGGCATATGGAGGATTTATTAGAGTTGAGATTGATTGCATAGACCAAAAAGTAGATTCGCCTGACAAAACACCTTCCCGAAAAAGAGTTACGAGCCAGCCTAGGGAAGAGCCGAAATAGTTAAAAAAAGCTAACCAAAAACCAGTCCAATATCCTTTCCATTTATTACCTACTAAAAAAGATAATACGCCAATACTAAGACTAAAAATTATAGGAATAAACTGAAAATAGAGATTATGAATCCTAAATGGAGATACAACTTCCAATAAAGCAAGAAGATAGTTAAAAAAATAATGATAATTGGTCAATTTAAATCCGGAATAAATAGGGTGATCGGGTGGAAATGATTTTAAAATTTGTTCGGATACTGAGATATGCCAAATTCCATCATGGGTATTGGCTCCCCAAAAACCCATACCGTAATCATAAGATAGTCCGCTTCGAAACATGGTTAGAGTCAATGTCGTAGAGCCGATTATTATTAGAACCAAAAGAAGCAATGTTTTAAGCTCTTTAATATTTTTTAGCTTTTTGATTTCCATTGTTTTAATGATTGCCAAAACCATAAAATCTCGTCTTTTGCAAGAATTAAAGATAGGGCTAAATAGATTAAAGCTCCGCTAAAAACTAAAATAATTATCTCAAGTAAAGATGTTTGACCACCGAGTGTATCAATAATTTTAAGTATCAATAACATAATAGCCGAAGCAATAAAAGGAACAAAAATAATTCTTTTAAGGTTAAGGTTAAATTCTTTTTTAGCAACAATCCAAGCAACAATTGATGTGGTTGAAACAATAAAATGACCCAGTGATGCGCCATATACTCCCTTCCAAATCGAAAGCAAAGGAATAATTAGCCAGCTTGCGGCGGTCCACATTATCATCAGTCTTAATGACAGCTTAATCTTGCCTACAGAATTAAAGGCATTCACCAGAGGTGAGGTAACCGATGCAAAAGCAGTGTTACCGATGTAAAAAATTAAAGCAGGAATAGCAGGAGACCACTTTTGATATTGCGGAAATATCTCTACTACTTTTGGCATAATCAAAGCCATACCTGCCAATAAAGGAAAAATAGAAAAATTTAATAAGAATCCGCTTCTTTCTAAAGCGTATTTAAGTCTTTCTTTTTCATCTTGTAATTTTGAGAATGCCGGGAAGGTAACTTTCATTACGGAATCCATCAGAAATCTTAAAGGCATTTGTGACCACTTCTGTGCCCAACCCAATAAACCAATGCCTGTGTTACCCAATATTCCCCATAGAAATATATTCATCAACCTGTCTTTAAGCATGGCCAAAAATGAGTTGGCTTGAAAGTAAACACCAAAAGAAAGAAGGTGTTTGATTTTTCTAAAATTAAAATTAAGTCCTATAGACCAAGGAGAGAAATAATAAATTATTATTAATCCGACAACAGATCTTGCTAAAACCGCCCATGTCCAGCTAGTTATACCAAAGCCTTTCCAGGCTAGGAATACAGCAATTACTGTAAAAATAATTTGCTCGGTCAGATCAACAATTGCCAGAAGATTGAATTTTAGTTTCTTTTCCAGTATTACCGATGGAATTGTTTTAAGAGAAGAGGTAAAAAATCCCAATAATAAAACCCAATATAAGATTTTTCCGCTCTCTGAACCAAATCTGCTTTTAAAAATTGGTGTTAGCAAAAGAGCAACCAGGATTGCTAAGATCACAAGTATTTGTTGGATTGTAAAAATAGTTCTCAATTCATCTATTGTGGCCTTTCCTTTTTTTTGAATTATGGCAGCCGCAAGACCAACATCAGAAAAATAACCCAAAAAACCGATTATTTCCGATACTGCCCAAAAAATACCTATCTCATTTGCCTGAAGGAAGATTGAAAGTAATGTAAATCCTATAAAAGAAACTGGCTGAACAAGAATATTTCTCATTACCAGAGAACTTACTCCAGATATGGCTTTGCTTTTTAAGTGCTGGGAGTTCATTTTAATTTAAGTTTTTTTCGAACTGGATTGTAAAGTATGATAACAATTAAAGTCCACCAGGATATTAAGGAAACTAGATTTGCCCATCTTCTCACGGGAGTATCTAAAAGTCTTAAATAAACTAAGTTTTCACCCTTTGGAATAAATAAAGATATTTGACCAGTATCAGAAGTTTTTATCATACTGGTTTTCTTTCCGTTTATCCAAGCATTCCATTCGGGAAAATAAAATATCGGAACTACTACCTCTGTGTCTTCGGATAAATCTACAGCGAATTCCAGCCAATTTGTTCCTTTGTTCCAGTAAATTGGATCCAGCTCAACATCATCGACAATTAGCTTATCTTTAGCTGATGAAGAAGGAGGCGAGGCTGAATTTGGAAGATAATCTAAAATAGCATCAACTTGCAATCTTCTCCAGCCTTCTTGAGAATAAATCTTTTCGGCATCATTAATTAAAAGTATTTTCTCGGGTTTAAAATAGTTCCAATTAAGTCCGATTGCTAATAATGATAACACTACTGCCACAATTCTTTCATTAAACCTGGGATTGATCCTTTCAAATAGCTTTGGGACACTTCCTGCGATAATAGAAAGAGAAAACATTGGAAAAGCAAGCAATCTCCAGGGAAATTGAAGATAATTAAGAAATTCAAACTTTTCCCAGATAAAAGCAGATTTATTATGCATCAAGAAAGTAGTTGATATAAAAATGACAAAAAAGAAAAGCAGATAAAATATTTCTTTTTTACATGTATTTCTCTTTATCAAAGAAAGATACAAACAAGAAAAAATTGCAACAATAGCAGTCAACCAGTGAACTAATCCTACCTGAAAAGACATTTCGTCTTCTAGACCCCATAATGAAGATCCAAATCCCCAGAAACGTGAAAAAAATAATTGATTTATTGATACAAAATGAACTCTAAAATCAAAATATCCTGTAAACATACTTCCAACGTTTACAAGATTTTTTTCAAACAAAGCCGGCAAGAGAAAAAATGATGCCATTCCCAATCCCAATAAAGCTCCAAAAAAAACAAAAGTCAACTTTTTGATTTCCAAAGATGAGGTTATAAGTTTAAAACTGTTATTTTTAAAATATAAAAACACTATCCATAAAATGATTAAAGGTGTAAACAACATCGACATAATATTGTGCGACAGTAGAAGAAGACAGTAAAAGAAAGCCAAATGAATAAAATATTTTTGGTTTCCTTTCAAAATTTTATATACTGCCCAAAAAATAGCGGGGAAAAAGACTAATGCCCAAAATTCATTCATCGCTCCCCTTACATATACGTCAACAGCATGATAAGGAGCGAAAATATAAAATACAGCAGACGCAATACCTCCCCACCTACCCCACAATTCTTTTGCCAATAGATACATAAATATGCCTGACAACAAAAATCCAAGGAAAAATAAAAGCTTAACAGTAGCTATAAGATTAAGTCCAAGCAATACAAATACCTCACCTAAATAATAAGGAAGAGGAGGATAGAAGTTAAATAAAGGATAACCATATCCATAACCCATATCTGGTGCCCACCTGCAAGGGACCTGATGGTCTTGAATGCATTTATCCATCTGATGAAGCCTCCCTAATTGAAGATCATCATGCATGGGGAAATACCCAGGCTTAAGAATAAGATTAAACGCTAATATAGAAGATAATAAAATTATTAGATATGGTAATAATTTACTCATTTGAAGGATTATACTCATAAAACAACAAAGAATCTTTTCCAGGCTTATAAAACTCCTCAATCAATTCAAGATCTTCTTTGTTTTTAATTTCCATTCTGCTTTTATTAACCACAAGATAAGTAGTATCCCCTGCTTCTTTAGCATTTTTTAAAGCATCAG
>DIVO01000007.1 GCA_002428285.1 Patescibacteria group bacterium UBA6130
AATTGTTGAGTAAATCCAGAAAATTTAAGAATTGCTTTTTTAAAATCACAAATTAATTCTGTTAAAAATAGACTATATTGCAACTTGATTTGTCTATAAAGCAATTTTAATGGAGAACAATAAAAAACAGTATAATAGAATAAAAGCGGTATTAGCTGATAGAAGCAAAACAAATTTATGGCTTGCGGAGCGATTAAATGTAAACAAGACAACCGTTTCTAAATGGTGTACTAACGATATACAACCAACAATGGATACACTATTCAGAATTGCGGGTGCGTTGGATTGCGATGTAAAGGATTTATTAGTTTCAAATAAGAAAATATAAGGATAGTGGCCCTACCAATAAACATAGATGAATTGTTACATGGAAATACGGTTGAATGGGACCGTATAGAGCTGAAAACGGCATGGAACCCCGAAGACATTATTCATTCTTTATGCGCTTTTGCCAATGATATAAACAATTGGGACGGAGGCTATATTGTTATTGGGGTGGACGAAGAAAATGGAAAAGCTAAGTTACCTCCAGTGGGATTAAGGCCTGAACAAATTGATTCAATTCAAAAAAAACTGATTGAACTTTCCCACAAAATCTCACCGGCTTATATTCCGTTGTCACAGCCTTATGAAAAGGATGGAAAGCTGGTATTGATTATTTGGGCACCTGCAGGAGATAATCGCCCCTATAAAGCTCCTGTAAGCTTGAGCGATAAAAAATCTGAAAAAGCCTGGTACATAAGAAGGAAATCCGTTACTTCAAGGGTAAAAGACGGTTCTGGGGAGGAGAGAAGACTAATAGAACTCACAGCCCGTGTTCCTTTTGATGACCGGGTCAATCAATTGGCTTCGCTTAATGATATTAGCTTACAATTGATCCAGGGCTATTTAAAAGAAATAATGAGTGGACTTTACCCGGAAATCTCAAAAATGGCATTCACTGATTTATGTAAGCAAATGAGAATTGCAAAAGGGCCAGACGAGCATCTAAGGCCTACTAATATTGGGTTGTTATTGTTTAATGAGCAGCCCGACAATTTTTTCTCCGGGGCTAAGGTCGAACTGGTAATACATAAGGAAAACACAGGTAAAGATATTACTGAAAAAATTTTCACCGGTCCAATCCAAAACCAGGTAAGGAATGCGCTAAGTTTCATTAAAACAAATATTATTGAAGAACAGGTACTTAAGGCAAGCAATAAACCCGAGGCAATACGTTTCTATAATTATCCTTTTGAGGCTTTGGAAGAAGTGTTGGTGAATGCCATTTACCATAAAAGCTATGAAAGGGAAAATTCCGTTGAAGTACAAATATTCCCGGATAGAATTGAAATACTCAATTTTCCCGGCCCATTGCCACCTATCAATAATGAAATGTTGCAAAAGGAAAGGGTTATAGCACGTGATTACCGGAACAGGAGGTTAGGTGACTTTTTAAAAGAACTTAAGCTTACCGAGGGAAGAGGGACCGGTTTCCCATTAATACGACACAGTCTTGAAGAAAACGGCTCTCCTCCTCCAATATTTGAAACCGATGATGACAGGAATTATTTCCTGTGCATTATTAAAAAGCATCCTTTGTCCCTTCAAAATGAACATAAAAGAGCCAAAGAAGGGGCCATAGATAAGAAATTATCAATCAAATCTATATACGACATCGACAAGTATCTTAGGTCGTTCAATGACCAAAGATGGGCCAAAGATAAAGATGAGGTATTAGCAGCTTTGGAAAATAAGGTTAAACAAATTCTGTCTTTTTGCACTGAACCGAAAACACGGGAAGAAATCTTTAAGTATATCGGACTGTTTAACAACAGCAAAAATTTTAACCGGCATCTTAAAACGCTGGTTGATTTGGATTGGCTTCATTTAACGATACCTGATAAACCGACCAGTAAAAACCAGAAATACATAACTTCCAAAATTGCAAGACGATTGGTTAGTCCGCAATCAACAGGTTTGAAAAGGATCCCTGTTTCATCTTCCAATATTGCCTCGGTTGGTTATAACACTGAAAGCAAAATACTGGAGATAGAATTTCATCATGGCGCGATATATCAATATTTTGAAGTTCCAATGGAAGTATATGAAGAATTGGTGAGGGCCGGATCAATTGGAAGTTACTTTTTTCATAATATCAAGGGAAATTATGAATACCAAAAAATATAAAACTCAAAATCATGAAAAGAAAAAAAGTAGATTCATCAAACCTCGCATCAGTCGGTTATGACGAAGAAAAACAAACCCTTGAGATTGAATTTAACCATGGAGGTGTTTATCAATATTTTGACGTACCAAAAGAAGAATATGAAGCCCTCATGAATGCCGATTCACTTGGAAGTTATTTCTATCATAATATCAGAGATGTCTATGAATATGAAAAATTATAGATTATGATTGAGAGGATTGTAAATATATCTGAATTCGGTATATTTAAAGAATATAATTGTCCTTCAGAATTAAATTCTTTTACAAGGTATAATTTAATTTATGGTTGGAATGGGAGTGGTAAGTCTACTCTTTCAAAATTATTTTATTGCCTTTCAGAAAAAAAACTACCAACCGAATACAATACCTCATCATTCGAAATTAAAACCAATGATGATACAATTAATTCTAGTGCACTTAACAACGCTGAAATTATCAAAGTTTTCAATGAAGATTTTATTAAGGACAATATTGATTGGGATAATTTAGTAAAAAGCCTTCTATACGTATCTAAAGGTAAGGTTGAAGATAAAAAAAACTTAGAAATAGCAGTAAATAACTATTCAGAACTAATCGAACAGTTAAATACTTTATCTGATGAAATATACACAAATAAATATGAAAATGAAAACTTCTTAACAGATACAGGCAAAGAGATTAAGACTCAATTTGAAGTTTTGAAAACAGATGATAATACTTATTTAAATTACAACAAGCGAAATCTTAGAAAGCTGATTCAGAACCATGAAGCCCTAAAACATAAAAAAGACATTATCAATGAAAATGATGTAGATTATCTAAAGAAAATTGCAAGGCTCGAGTTTCTTGAAAGCATTGATTTGCCTGATATTTTACCAATCGAATATATTAAGTTTTTTGAATTACAAAATAAAATAAATAAACTTCTAAAGACAAATATTGTATCAACAAGTATTTCAGGGCTTAAAAATGATTTAGAATTAAATAATTGGGTTGAACATGGTTTGAGAATTCATAAAAACTTAAAAAAATGCAAGTTTTGTGAGAATGAAATTAGCGATGAAAGAAAAGCTAAGCTGAATGAGCATTTTAATGAGAATTATATAAAAATAAAAAAAGAGCTTGATCAGTTACTTGAAGAAACTAAAAACTTTCTCATTAATGAAGAGATTATATCATATGATTCTTTTAATCTTTATCCTTTTCTTAAGGAAACTTGGAACAAAGAAATCTATAAATTAAAGGACTGCATAAACGAAATAAATAACACTATTATAAGGTTTGATGAATCCATTCAAAAAAAACTTTCAAATCCATTTGAATTAGGCATAAAGCAGGCATCCATCAAGAAAAGTTCAATTAATAATTATAATAAAAGTCTCCAAAAGATTACTGAAATACTTAAGGA
>DIVO01000057.1 GCA_002428285.1 Patescibacteria group bacterium UBA6130
TTAAGCGATTCATTAAATAATATTCTTTTCTTTCAGCTGCCTAATGGGATGGTACTGGGCCCAGATAAACTACTCCTTCCCATCATATCTATTCTATTTTTATTAATAAGCTATAAAATATTAATCGGGAAGAAATCCTTTCTTCAAATAAGATCGATTATAAATTTTTCCCTGCTAATACTAATAGGTTACTCAATAATTTCTATTGCTCAAATTGAGATTGATAAAAAGGGAACAGTATATCAAAATCTACCTGAACAGTCAGATAATTTCAGCACCTCAAGCAATGCACCAGACATCTACTATATTATTTTAGATGGATACGCCAGAGAAGATGTTTTAAATGAGTTGTACGATTATGACAACTCAGAATTTATAAGCAAGTTGGAAAAAATTGGATTTTTTGTAGCCGACAAGTCCAGGAGTAACTATATTCATACCTACCTCTCTCTCCCATCAAGCTTAAACATGAGATATCTTGATGAATTACCTGAAAAATATGGAAAAGATCCTCATGAAGGCACTTCTGCGAGGCATCTCATCTCCCAAAACGAAATAACAAAACAGCTTAAAACCTCAGGATATAAAATCATAAACTTTGCTTCAACTTGGGAAGGTACTGATGAAAGTTTTCTATCAGACATTACCTATAAAGAGGATGATTACTTCAAAATCTTAGGAAAAAATGTTTCTCTTGATGAGACAAATATAATTTTTCTTCAAACAACTCTTTTTTCTCCTTTCATCAAGGAGGTTTGGGGTGATGCACTAAGATCAAGAACTTTATCAACTTTGCAAAAATTACCAACAATTCCTCACTTAGAGGGAAATAAATTTATTATGGCTCATATAATTACTCCTCATCCACCTTATGTTTTTGATTCTCAAGGCAATCCTGTCCCCGGAGCTGAGTTTGAAATGGCAGATGAAGGAATTGAAAAAAGATCAAAGTATTTAGACCAATTAAAATTTATCTCTGGACAAATTATTCCGGTAGTTGAAAAAATAATTGAAAATTCTCCAACTAAACCAATAATAGTCTTGCAATCTGATCATGGACCTGCTTCCATTTTTGGCAAAAGGGAAGAATGGCTTAAAAACTATTCCGAGGAAGGAATAAAAGAGAGAAGCAGTATTTTATATGCTGTATATTTACCAGATCAAGATTACCAACAGTTTTATGAATCAGTCACACCGGTAAATACTTTTAGAATCATTTTTAACAAATATTTCAACCAGAATTATGAATTGTTCCCCGATAAGACTTATTACACCAGCTATGAAGCAATTTATGACTTTAAGGATATAACGGATATAAAATAACTTTATCCGGAAATCTTTCTAACTGGCAACCATACCTAAAGAAAAAACGGCTTACTCGATACATTCACCCCAAATCCCTAATCCCTTTTCTCTTGCTCTAGACTGGGCATCCAAAAAATCAGTCTGGTATTTAACATCAGGAGGATAGGTGCTCACTTGCGCCCACCCTTCTTCAACTAAAACCAACGAAATCAATACTTCATCAGCCCATACATGCCTGAGCAATCTTCCATATTTATCAGTTTGGGAAATATCTCTTTCTAATCCAACCTTTTTATTTAAAATAAGTTCTTCAAGCCTTTTTTTTGCTTTTTGAGCATAACAATCAAAATCTGAATTCATTTCCGGAGCATCAACGCCAATCAACCTAATCCTATTTTCATCTGCCATAACTATTGTATCCCCATCAATGACTCTTTCAACAAAAGCGGAAGATTGTGCATTTGGAAAAAGATCAATAACTTTATCAGGTGAAATTATTTCATCATTTAAAAATACTGAAAACAAAAGCAAAAAGGCTGCAACCATAACTCCAAGTATAGATTTGGGTAATTGGACTTTGAATAACTTTTGGTTGCTCACAATTAATTATATAATATGCTTAATGCATGAAGACCAAACAGATATCGATTGTAATTCCCACATTATGCAATCAAGAACAACTGAAAACAGCCATTAAATCAATTTTAAAAAACGAAAAAGCGCCAAAGATATTAGATAAAATTATTGTCGTTGACAATTCTGGAAACCTTACTCTTTCACAGCTTCCCAAAAGTAAAGAAATTGCAATCCAAATCATTAACAATAAAAATAATCTTGGTTTTGCCAAAGCAGTTAATATGGGGGTAGAAAAGTCAGAATCAGATTTTTCTTTAATTCTTAACGATGATATCGTTCTTGATAATAAATTTCTCATAAATTTAATTAAAGAAGCGAAAACAATACCAAATGGAAAAGTGTTTTTTCCTTTAGTTTTAAATTCCAGCGGGAAAGTTATTGAGAGTTTGGGGCTTGAGTTTGATATAAAAGGAAAAGCAAAAAACATTAAAAACGGGCAACCGTTAAGTAAAAATCTGCCTTTAGAAGGTAGAGTGATATGGGGAGCACCTGCAAGTGCGCTAATGGTGAAAACAAAAATTTTCAAAAAAATAGGAGGATTTGATCCCGATTTTTTTGCCTATATCGAAGATGTTGATCTATCTCTAAGATTTCAGGAAAAAAAGATTAAAACATTCTTCGTTCCTCAAGCTATTTGTTATCACACTGGAGGTGAAACCAGTAAAAATATTCCTTACTTAAGGTCATATATGGGGTTTAGAAACTGGTTATTTATTATTATTAAACATTACCCGACAAAAACAATTTTCCTTAACCTCCCACAGATAATAATTGAAAGATTAAAAAATTTTTATGACCTTATCTCTAGTCTTCAATTAAAAGATTTTCCGAGTTTTTTAAAAATAACGCTCAAAGATCTGAGGCTATATAAATCCATATTGGCAAAAAGGCAACCTCTGTCTATACTAAACAAATGATAAATATTCCCTTCAGACAATACGCAAACTTTAAAAGTATCGGAAATGGTTTTTTGCTTGCCATTGGAACATTTATCTTTCTAATTTTAGTAATTATCATTTTTATTGGAATAAAAACTAAAAACTATACAAAAATCTTTACGTCAAATACAAATACAACTATTTCTCAGCTATATAATAACGCTAAACTTGGCTACAATAATCCCTATAAAGAAAAATACCTAACTTTTTTGATCCTAGGACTTGATCAGCGAGAAAATGGTAATAGCCTTTTAACTGATACCATGATGCTGGTCACTGCTAATTCTGAGAATGGAGATTATTTATTACTGTCACTGCCAAGAGATCTTTGGATTGAAGATTTAGAGACTAAGATCAACGCTCTTTATTATTACGGACAAGAGTATGATCCCGAAAATCCCACCAATCTTGTTGAGGAAACAATTGAAAATATGCTCGGCTGCAAAATAAACTACACAGCCATTTTAAAAATGGACGAAATAAAAGATCTGATCGATATGGTCGGAGGAATAGATGTTGAAATTGAAAGATCATTCACCGACCATCATTTTCCCGACGAAGAAAGTGGGGGAGAGATGACAATAATTTTTGAACAAGGTATTAATCACTTTGATGGAAACAGGGCAATGCAATTTATTAGATCACGCCAAAGCGAAGACGAAATCGAAGGCACAGATGAAGCTAGGCAAATCAGACAAAAAAAGGTAATTTTGGCATTGAAAAATAAACTAATGCAAGATTTTTCTCTTTGGTTAAATCCGGCACTATCTGCAAATATTTATAATTTTGTTTTTAATGATCTTGATATCACCCCAAAACTTGATATACAAACATCGGCTTCATACTGGCTTATTGGTAAAAATTTATTCCTAAAAGGTCATCAGACAGAATTGGAGCTAAAATGGAAAGAAGAAGATTCTATCCTAATCCCCTCAAGAGACGAAAAGTGGGGTTCGTGGATTTTACTCCCCAGATCAGGTGAATGGGAAAGCATAAAAGACTTTTATAATAGTAATTTACCCTAATAGGTGAATATTACATTTATAACTCACTGTTTTCCTCCTGCTCAAGATGGAGCCTCAAAATTATATAAATATTTATTCGACCATCTCGCATCTTTAAAGACAAATGTCCAAGTGATCACGAGCAATAGATTTTCCTCGGATGGATTTATTAAAGCAAATTCACCAAAGATATTTGCAAAAGAAAATGACATTACCAGATTAGATGTAATTACTTATCTACATAAACCCCTTAGGCTTTTATCAAGATTTTCAGATTTATTTAAATTATTAGCTTTTGGACCAATTTTTAAATCTTATCCATTTTCTTTGATCTCAAAAGAAGCAGACTGGATAGTTGCTGGACCATTTCCTACAACAACAGCCCTATACGCTTATCTTGCCTCAAGGTTTAAAAGATCGAAACTGGCTCTAATTCCTTGCTATCACTTTCAAGATCAAAGCCATAATAATAATATTTTAAGATATATCCTCCGTAAAGCAGATCTAATTTTTGCCTTATCTAAAAGCGAGAAGGAAGAGTATAAAAAATTAGGCATTAATCAAAATAAAATATCCATACTTGGGGGTATTGTGAGTCAGAAATATTTTCTCAAATCAAAACAAAAGAAAAAAAATAATTCTGTTTTATATCTTGGGAGCAAATCAAGCCATAAACAAATTGAGCTATTAATAGAAGCTATGGAAAAACTGTGGCAAAAGGGAAAAAATGCGAAGCTAATTATTGCTGGACCAGAAACCTTGTACTCTCCAATAATTAAAGAAAGGATTAACCTGCTCCCTAAGAAATTTAGGAAAAATGTTACCTACAAAAACGAGGTCAAAGATAGAGAAAAATGGCTGTTGATTGATAATTGTTCTGCTCTCATTAACCCTTCAAAATATGAGTCTTTCGGAATAATATTTTTGGAAGCATGGGCAAGAAAAAAGCCTGTGTTGGCTTTTAAATCTCCTGTTTCTTTGGAAATCATAGAAGATAACGTTAATGGACTGCTGTTTGAAAACAGTCAAGAGTTGGAAGAAAAAATTTTCTCCATTCTAACTAATCCAGAATTGCAGAAAAACTTGGGAGAGAAAGGTTATCTGAAAGCAAAGAATTATACTCAGGAAAAAATTGGCAATATTTTCTATAATGAACTTAAACTAAAACAGTGATCAATAAAATTATAGTATTAGCCTTGGCAATTCGTTTGATTTCTCTAAATCAATCTCTTTGGCTTGATGAAGCAGTCCAGGTTTGGGCAAGTAAACTTCCGCTAACAAGCTATTTTAATAGCTTTCTGGCAACAGACTTTAATCCGCCTCTTTATTATCTTTTTCTTCACCAGTGGATAAAATTTGCGGGCAGTTCAGAAATCGCAGTCCGACTGCCTTCAGTTGTATTCGGAGTTTTATCCGTTTTCGTTTTTTATAAAATAATTAACTTAATTAAATTATCAGATAATTCGAAAAAACTTTCTGTCCTTCTTCTGGCAACTTCACCGTTGCACGTTTATTACTCTCAAGAAGCCAGACCTTATATTTTGGCAAGTTTGGGCTTTTTAATATCCATTTACTCTCTTCTCAGATTAAAACGTCAAGAAAATGATCAAAATTTTGCTTTACTGATTTTCGGTCTTATTATTTCTTTTTTTACTCATTATATGACCATCCTTGCTTTGCCATTTTTCCTTTATTATCTACTTAAGCTCTACAAAATTAATCGAAATAAAAAATACATATATTTATTTGGACTTTTATCCGTTGTTTTTATTTTATATTTCCCAATACTTAATAAGCAGTTAAAAATCAGCTACATCTTTTTTGAAAGATATCCTGTATGGAATAAAGTTATCGGCGGATTTGGTGTAAAAGAGATTGGCTTGTTTTTTATAAAATTTATTTCTGGTAGAGTTGGCTTCGATAATAAAATTATTTATACGATTGCCAATGGAATTAGTTGTCTATTGTTTTGGGGATTGTTTGGGCTGGGTTTAAAAAAACATAAAGGAGAAGCAAAATACATGAATTTTCTTTTTACAGGTATTTTTATTCTCGCCTTATTGCTAAGTTTAAAAGTTCATGTTTTTTCTTACTTTAGGTTATTCTTCCTTTTGCCGATTTTTTATCTTGGAGTTGGACTAGGCTTTCAAGCTCTTAGTAAATCTTGGCAAAAGTATGTAGCTCCCGGTTTAATATTGATTAACCTGATATTTTTATCTCTTTATTTATTTTTCCCATCGAACCAAAGAGAAAACTGGAAAAATGCTTTAGTTTTCATTCATAATGAAAAACCAAACCAGGTGTTAATTATGAGCCAAGTTTCTAAAGCCTATGAATACTATAATTCAAATAAACTTAATTATTATTTGATTGCCAACCCGGATTATTTTTCAGATTCAGCCTTAAAAAACAACAAAAAAATAGCACTTTTTAGCTACGGATTGCCTATTTTTGACCCACAGGATAAAATAAGGGAGCAATTAGCTAAATCTAATTATAAGTTAATAAAAGGAGACAGTTTCAATCAAGTCGGGGTTGAAATCTGGGAAAAATAATGGCTCCAGAATCTAATGATTCCAGCAACACCACACATGTAAGATTACCTTCATTCAAAGGAGACAGAGTAGGCAGAAGCCCTGAAGAAGAAAGTGATTTTGATCCGGATTTTCCTGGTAATACATATCGTCTTAATGAAAAATCGCCTATTAAAGAAAATATACCAGGCAACGTAACGATTTCCGGATATGTTGTACCTGAATATAGATTTCTACCCGAAGGCGTTCTTCAGAATCCCATAAGAGCTACCTCGCTCGACAAGAGAAGTCCTAACACAAGATGGGGTATGTATAGGACTGAGGAGCCTGCAGAAGTTTATCGTGGAAAAATAGGAATAATACCAAAAGGCTCACCCATTTCAGCACCTTCTAAAAATGTAAAAAAGGATAAGGAAAAACAACCCAAATGAGATTGGGAATTGACATCTCTCAGACAGTATTTCCTGGAGGGGTAAGTTTTTATACAAAAAATCTTGTTCATTCCCTAATTAAAACCGATAATAAAAACAGCTATAAGTTATTCTTTTCTTCATTAAGGCAAAAACTCCCTGAAGAATTTAACAAATATGAGGTTAGCAGATATCCTATACCTCCAAGTTTGATAAACTTGCTTTGGAATAAGTTGCACATTCTTCCCATTGACTTAATTTTAAAAAATATTGACGTTTTTCATGCCTCAGATTGGACCCAGCCTCCAACAAAAAAAGTCGCTTGTGTTACCACCATTCACGATCTTTCTTTCTTAGATGATCCAAAATCCACTCACCCAAAAATTTATAATGCTCAAACTGCAAGATTAAAGTGGGTCAAAAAAGAGGTCAATCAGATAATAGCTGTTTCTCAATCAACTAAAGAAGAAATTATTAGACTTTTGAAAATTAGTGAAAATAAAATTAATGTTATCTACGAAGCCTTAAACCCAGATGTAAAAGCATACATTAATACTAATCAAGTAAAAATTGATCCCAAGTCAGTAGGAATAAATAAGCCTTATATGTTTGCCTATGGATCCCCATCTCCAAGAAAAAATATTGATAGGCTTTTAAATGCTTTTAGACTATTTAATTCATCCAATGATTATCAACTCGTAGTGGCAGGAAATTATTCGCATAAACCAATTAATAATGTAGTTTTTACCGGATATTTAGATAGAAAAACTATGCTGGATCTATTCTCTCAATCTTCAGCCTTTGCCTACCCATCAACTTATGAGGGGTTTGGCTTGCCAATTCTTGAGGCATTCGCTTTGAATATACCTGTGTTAACTTCAAATTGTTCAAGTATGAAAGAAATTTCGGACGACGCCGCTTTGCTTATTGACCCTATGTCTGAAAATGACATTGAGTCAGGTATAAAAAAGATTATTGAGAATGAATCATTAAGAAATAACCTGATTGATAAGGGGAAACAAAGATTGAAAAATTTTTCCTGGGAAAAATGCGCAAAAGAAACTATTAAAGTTTATGAAAGGGCTACATGAAAATTGCCATTGACGGCAATGAAGCCAATATCTCAAAAAGGGTAGGGGTAAATCAATTTGCCTATGAAGTAATTTGGGGGATTTACAATCTTATTGATCAAGATAAATATGAAAAGCATAATTTTGAAATATTTTTACACAACCAACCGCAAACAGATCTTCCACCCGAATGTGATTGGTGGAAATATAAAGTTTTCGGTCCAAATAAGTTTTGGACTCTAACAGGACTGCCAGCTAAATTATTTAGAGAAAAAAATAATATTGATGTTTTTTACTCTCCATCCCACTATGGTCCTGCTATTTCACCTGTTCCTTTTGTTTGTTCAATAATGGATTTGGGGTTTTTAAAATGGTCTGAGCAATTTACCAAAAAAGACTTCTACCAGTTAAAATATTGGACAAAATGGTCTGTGAAAAGAGCTAAAAAAATAATAGCTATCTCAGAATTTACCAAAAAAGATATTGTCAATAAATATTTTGTTAATCCTTCCAGAATTACTGTTGCTTATCCCGGTTATAAAAAATCAAATATCATTAATAACGAAAACATAACCATCAATATAATCAAGAAAAAATACGGGATTAAGAAACCCTATATTCTCTATTTGGGCACATTAAAGCCAAGTAAAAACATTGAGGGTTTGATTAAAGCCTATTTACATTTACCGGCAATTATAGAAAAATACAATTTAGTTATAGTGGGTAAAAAAGGCTGGCTTTTTGAAAGTATTTTTAGCTTAGTTAAAAAACTTAATCTTGAGAATGAAGTTATTTTTACTGATTTTATTCCAGATGAAGAAACCGATTTATTTGTAAAAGGAGCAAGTGTTTTTGTTATGCCTTCCTTCTGGGAAGGATTTGGTATTCCTGCTCTGGAAGCCATGGATGCCGGAACTCCATTAGTTTGCTCAAACCAAGGATCATTGCCTGAAATCATAAAAGGGTCAGGGCTTCTTGTTGACCCCTATAAACCAGAGGATATCGCCAAAGGAGTTGAAAAAATTCTAAACGATAAAAAACTAAGAGAAAATTTAGTTAA
Organism: Patescibacteria group bacterium UBA6130; assembly: GCA_002428285.1. Lineage (GTDB taxonomy): Bacteria > Patescibacteriota > Microgenomatia > UBA12405 > UBA6130 > UBA6130. Next base: position 8,958 of record DIVO01000057.1, read on the forward strand.
AAAAGGCAGGAACAGAGCAAAAGACTTTTCCTGGGAAAGATGTAGTAGAATAATCTTAGATACGCTTTGCCAAGTCAAAAATTAATCATTTTTATTTTGCCATTAAACTATGAACATATCAGACAATATTGCAATAAAACCAGATAAATTAGAATTAAATTTTTACAACAAAGACGGTAAAAAAATAAGTTCGCAACAAGCCGGAAGAAAGGTTATTAACAGAATAAAAAGTTGGATGGCAGATTTTTGGTTGATGATTTTAAACCATGTAACATGGTGTCCATTGTGGCTAGTCAGGAAGTTTTTCTTTACTGTTTCAGGGGTAAGAATTGACAAAAATGCAAAAATACATATTGGCTGCTGGTTCTTTGAACCCAAAAATATCCAAATCGGCCAAGGAAGCCTGATTGGATACAGAACTTTTCTCGATGGACGTGATAAGTTAATAATAGGCAAACAAGTTGATATCGCTTCAGAGGTGATGATTTACAATTCAGAACACGATCTTTCATCCGACACCATGAAAGCCACCACCGATAAAGTAGAGATTGGCGATTATGTATTTATTGGTCCCAGAGCAATTATTCTTCCAGGAGTAAAAATTGGCAAAGGTGCAGTTGTTGCAGCAGGTGCAGTTGTAACAAAAGACATTCCAGAAAAAACAATTGTTGGAGGTATTCCCGCTAAAGTAATAGGGGAGAGGAAAATAAAAAATCTTAACTATAATCTTGGCAGAAGCAGATTATTCCAATGAAAAAAAGTTTATTAATCTGGTTAGTTTTAGGTTTATTATTTACATTATACTTAATAATTCCTGAGCCGCAGCTGCCTCCAAAAGATCTGCCTGATAGCCCCAAGTCTAATCTCAATGACGACACTCGGCACATGGAAGATGTCATTGCCTATTACACAAACAGATATCGGGCAGAAGTAATGCCTTATTACCTTGATCAAATGGATAACTCTCCTTTTTTAAACTTTGCTTTACCCAATATTGTAATCAATCACCCCCCTGAATTTGCCGAAACAGTTTTCTTCGACACTAAACAAAGCTACTACCTTGAAGAAATTGTCCATCCTTTTAAATCAACTCTTTTTGTAAACGGGTATGAATGGGAAAATGATGTTTTTACTTCTAAATCAAGCAGAAGACAATATGTTCAAGAATTTGAAGGAGTTGTTTATAACTCCAAAGTCACACTTAGATGGATTAACAGCAACCCATTAATAAGAATTGCAATCTTTTGGGCAGCTTGGGGTATTCTTTTGACTACAGTGAAAATGCTTATTGCAGAAATATCCTATTTTTTCAGATTTATAAAAAATAATGTTATCAAGTAAAACTATTCTTACCATTGCCATTGTCAACTACAACACCAAAGACTTACTAAAACAATGCCTTGATTCCTTAAAAAAGAATGAAAAGCGGTTGGTTTTTGATAAAAAAAGAATTGACACCAACAACGAAGAACTTGTTTCAACAGAAATTATTATTGTTGATAATGCATCACAAGATGGTTCGCTGGAATATCTTAAAAAATTAAAAAGCACAAATAAATTTCCTAATTTAAGTTTAATTTTAAACAAAAAAAATGTGGGTTTTGGACAGGCAAACAACCAAGCTATGGACAAAGCAAAAGGAGAATATATTTTTCTTCTCAATTCAGACACTATTATTAAGGAATCTGCTATCAGCCAGCTATTATTCTGGCTTTCAAGTCATCCTGAATTCCAGGCAGTAGGATGTAAACTTGTTAATTCCGATTCATCCACTCAGCCCTCAGTGGGATACTTCCCAACAATTTCCAGAGTATTCGAAATGATGTTTATAGACCGGCTAAAAGGAACTATGAGATCGATGTTTTCTCCAAAAGAAATTCAAGAAGTTGATTGGATTATGGGGGCAGCTATGATGGTTAGAAAATTCGTTTACCAAGAAACCGGAGGCTTTGATCCAAAAATATTTATGTACATGGAAGAGGTTGAGTGGTGCTATAGAATGAAAAAACTTGGATATAAAATAGCATTCTATCCTTTTGCGAAAATTTTTCATCTCGGAGGAGGAAGTTCGAAAGGAGACAGAACCAATCCGATAATTAATATTTACAAAGGGATTATTTATTTTTACAAAAAACATCATAATCAAGTTAAATTAGCTATAATTAAACTTATTCTTTTATCTAAATCTTTATTTGCTTTAATTATAGGCTTATTAAAAAACGATAAATATCTTAAAAAAACTTATTTCTCTGCCTTAAAAATATCAGTATCATGAAAAACATTTTATCTATAAAAAAGGTGAGTCTGTTATCTCCAATTCTTTTGGTTCTTTTAATTGCTATTCCTCTATACCCCAAATTTCCTTTCCAAAATGTCGAAAATACTTATGTGGCAATTAGAATAGAAGATTTCTTGGTTGCTGCCTGTTTATTCGTGTGGGGTTTATATCAGTTTAAAAATGGTTTTCCTGTTTTAAAACTTAAAATCACTAAGATTTTTCTCATCTATTGGGCAGCAGGCTTAATTTCTGTTTTATCCGCAATCTTTATTTCTAACATTATTGATCCAAAATTAGCTCTGCTTCACTATGTTAGAAGAATTGAATATATGAGTTTATTCTTTGTGGCATACGATGCTATGAAAAAATTGAAATTAAGAGAGGTTGCCATAACCATTAGTTTCACCTCTTTATTAATATTTCTCTATGCCATGGGTCAAAAATATTATGACTTCCCTGTGGTTTCCACAATGAATGAAGAGTTTTCCAAAGGACAATTATTGATTTTGGATAAGTGGACAAGAGTAAGTTCTACTTTTGCTGGACATTATGACTTAGCGGTTTGGAACACACTTGTCCTCTCGATCAGTCCAATTTTTTTGGTAATTTTAAAACATAAATGGGAAAGAATTGTGATTTTACTCACAATGGCAATCAACTTTTATTTGTTAATAATGACTGCTTCGAGGGTTTCTTTTGTCGCGTATTTAATAGGAATAACATTAGCTCTTCTGTTGCTTAAAAAATATTTATGGCTACCTCTGGTGCTGGCAATAAGTATCGCTTTTGGCTTTAGTTCGGCTCAGTTAAGTGTTAGGCTTAAAACCACCATTGATCCAATTTCATCTAAAATTGCAGGCATGGAAAGCTGGCAAAAAATTGTATTCTTTACCGAACAAAGCAAAGATAAGCTTTTCAAAAAGCCAGCACCAACTCAAACCATTGAACCTATTGTTTCTATCACTCCATCTCAAGTGGCATTGGATGATAAGACTCCATCAATTCAACCAGAAAAAACAACTCCTACTCCCAAAGAAGGTAGAATAATTTATAAAGATGCTAAAGGCGGCGCCTGGCCATCTCCCGAAGAGGCAAAATTAGCCGCAGAAAGATCTTCAAGTATTAGATTTGATGTTGAATGGCCACGGGCAATCTCAGCTTTCAAAAGAAATCCTTTGGTTGGTTCAGGATATTCATTCCTAGGACTAGCAACAGATAATGACTATTTAAGATCACTTGGCGAAGTTGGTATCTTAGGCACACTTACTTTTCTTTTAATCCATTTACATCTTATATTAACCTCGATTAAAACCTATCTATCAAAAAACAAGAAGAATTCTATTGTTTCTGCCGGTCTGATAGCTGGGTTGGTTTCATTTTTGGCCAATGCCATCTTTATAGATGTCTTTGAAGCTTCAAAAGTGGCATTTTATTTCTGGATGATGATGGGTATTTTGTACTACTATTCACAAACGAATGAAATTCATGAAAAAAAAGTTTGAAATAATATTTCTTACCCTGCTATTTCTTCTGGCTTTCGGAGTCAGATTGCCTAAAATTAATGAGCCGATTGCAGATTGGCACTCTTTTAGACAAGCAGACACATCTGCTGTAGCGAGACACTATGTTAAATACGGCTACAACTTATTAATACCCAAATATGACGATCTGTCCAGTATCCAGTCGGGAATTGATAATCTCGAAGGATATAGGTTTGTTGAATTTCCTTTTTATAACTTTATGCACGCAATCACTTATGACTTATTCAGTTATTTTAGCTTCGAACTATTAAATTTTGAAGGAACCGGCAGATTGGTTAGCATCTTATTTTGGTTAATCGGAGGCATTTATTTGTATATGCTAATTAAAAAATTAACGAATATAAAGACAGCTTTTATTTCCTTGTTTTTTTATCTATTTCTACCATTTGGTATTTTTTATTCCAGGACGATCTTACCTGAACCAACCATGGTAGGTTTATTGTTAATCAGCTGTTATTATTTTCTTGATTGGACTTCCAACCTAAAGAACCAACAGCTTGCTATAAGTCTGCTGGCAGGAATATTGGCCATATTGGTAAAACCATATTCAATTTTTCTCTTGGGACCATTTTATTTCCTGGGCTTTATCAAAAAGAAAAAAATTATTTTAGGTGCTATATTTGCTGGTTTGTTATTTATTCCATTTATTGTTTGGAGAGAGTGGATGAGTAAATTTCCCTCAGGAATTCCTTCAAACCAATGGCTGTTCAACGCCGGAGGCATGAGATTTATGCCCGCCTGGTGGAGATGGCTTTTCGGAGAGAGAATTGGGAAACTCATTCTGGGTTACTGGGGAACTGCCTTGCTAATTCCAGGGCTGATAAAAAAAATAAATAACAAAAATATATATCTTTTCTCTTGGATAGCCGGGATATTTATCTACTTTTCTATTTTTGCAAGAGGAAATATCCAACATGATTATTACCAGATTATTACCATTCCTGTACTATCTGTTTTTGCAGGATTTGGAGTGACCAAACTCTTGCCAAAAAAGTACTCATTGGGAAAAATTCACTCATATATCCTTATCCTTTTTTCTGTCTTATTCTCAATTGCCATGTCCTGGTATCAAATTAAAGAATATTACATTATTAATAACCCAGTCATAATAGAAGCAGGAATGAAAGCGGATCAGCTCCTTCCAAGAGATGCTAAGGTTATTGCCCCCTATAATGGCGACACTGCCTTCCTTTATCAAACAAACAGAAAAGGATGGCCGGTGGTTAATACAGATATTGAAAAATTAATTGAACTAGGTGCCGAATATTATGTTTCTGTAAACTATGATCAGACCACCAATCAACTCATCGATCAAAAATACGAAATAATAGAGAAAAATGATAAATATATAATTATCGACCTCCGGAAAAAAGGAAATTAATATGCAAAAACGAAATAAAATTAGAGTTTTGATGATCACACCATATCTGCCATTTCCGCCACTTTCTGGAGGCCAGACAAGATCATTCAATCTAATAAAAAATATTTCAGCTAAGGTTGATATAACTTTAATTTCATTCGCTTTACCCGATCAAGACAAGAATAAGGCTATGGAAATAGAAAAATATGTCAAAAAACACATAATAATTGAAAGGGGTAAAACCTGGAATCTTAAAAAATTATTATTTACCGCTTTTACTTATTATCCTCTTTTAGTTTCGAATTATTTTTCAAAAGAACTCAAAGAAGTGATTAAGAAAGAACTTTTAAATGCCAAATATGATCTGATTCACGTGGAGTGTTTTTATCTAATGCCAAATATTCCAAAAACAGATATCCCGGTCCTACTTGTCGATCAAACAATTGAATATGCGGTATATAAGCATTTTGTCGAAAGCTTAAGCGGTATAAAAATGTTATTAAAACCAATTCTTTGGCTTGATGTTTTGAAAATAAAGTATTGGGAGCAAAAGTTTTGGAAAATAGCAAATACTTTAGTTGCCGTATCCAGAGATGACCAGAAATTAATGAAAACGCTTTCAAAAAGAAAGGTTGATCTGGTCCTAAATGGCGTAAGCGATGATTTTTTTAAAGATTTAAATATTAAAAAATATAATATTCCGACAATTCTTTTTGGAATAGCTAATTTTAAATGGATGCAAAATAAAGAAGGTGCAGAAAATCTTATTAAATTCATCTGGCCAAAAATCAACAAACGGCTCCCAAACTCTCAGCTAATTATTGCCGGAAAATACTCTAAAGAATTTTTAACTTCATCTTTTCCAAATATTAATACAGATAATATTATCTGCGGACCAGTGGATAATCCCCAGGAAATATATCAGAAATCTTGGGTATTAGTTGCACCGATGGGCAGCGGGGGAGGCAGCAGAACGAAATTTTTTGAAGCAATGGCAAGCAAGCTTCCGATAATTACAACACCAACAGGAATTGAAGGCATAGAAGCTAAACACGGCGAAAATGTGCTCATAGCTAATTCCTTTGAACAACTCGTAACCCTGACAATTAAAACGCTGAATAATAAAGAATTGAGAGATAAAATAGGAGAAAATAGCAGAAAACTAGTGATAAAAAATTATGATTGGAAGAGCAGTGCTAAGCAACTATTAGATATTTATCAGGATACAATTTAATAATATGAAAGATAATAAATTTATCCATAAAAATTTAATAAGATCAAGTTCCAAAAAAAAGATTGTCCCAAAAATGGCTAAAGTGCCAAAAAATATTAGATTAACTACAATAATTTTGAATTACAATTCGGGAACCTATCTAAGGGATTGCCTCATAAGTCTTAAAAAATCTATCTTAAAAAACTCAAGAGTAGAAATGGACCATGAAATTATAGTTGTTGATAATGCTTCATCGGACGACTCTTTAAAACTTGCCAAAGATGAATTCAAACAGGCTAAATATATTGTCAGTAAAGAAAACAGGGGGTTTTCAGCCGGAAACAACATCGGAATAAAAAAAGCAAAAAAGAATGACTATATCTTCTTTTTAAACCCTGACACCCTAGTTTTTCCGAAAACCTTAATAACCTTAATCGATTTTCTAACAAAAAATCCCAAAGTCGGAATGGCAAATTGTAAAGAAGAATTGCCGGACGGCTCAATCTCTGACGCCTGTCATAGAGGTTTTCCCACTCCATGGAGAGCCTTTACTCATTTCAGCGGGTTGGAAAAACTTTTTCCTAAATCTAAACTTTTTTCAGGTTATACCCTTGGTTACAAACTTGCATATAAATTTCCCCATGAAATAGACAGCGGAAGTGGATCCTGCATGATGGTTAGAGCTAAAGCTGGTAGTCAGATAGAATGGTGGGACGAAGATTATTTTTTTTATGGAGAAGACCTTGACTTTGCTTATAGATTAAAACAAAAAGGTTGGTTAATATATTTCCTTCCAAATACTAAAATTATTCACTTTCGGGGAATATCTTCTGGAATTAAAAAACATAGCCAAAAAATCTCAACAGCGAATAGAGAAACAAAAATCAAAACAGCTAAGGCATCAATTCAAGCCATGAAAATTTTTTATAAAAAGCATTATCTTAACTCATATCCTCGAATGATAAGCAAATTTGTTTTCTTCGGAATAGATATATTAGAAAAAATGCGGATAGTCCAATTGTATCTTAAGTAAATATTATGGCAACAATATTAATCGACGCCAGGATGGCCAGTTTAAAAAATGCAGGCATAGGTAGATATGCCTTAAATCTGCTGACTAACTTAAGTAAACAAAACAATAAAAACATAAAATTTATTTTGATCACATCAGAAAATAACCATTATGATTTGAAAAAAAAGTTTAAAAACAAATTCCAATACGTTAAATCAAACTCCAATCATTATTCTCTGAAAGAACAGGTTGAGATAAGAAAGATTGTTAAAAATATTAATCCTGACATAATTCACTTTCTCCATTTCAATGTTCCGGTTTTTTTAAATACTCCATATGTAGTTACCATTCATGATCTTATCAAACATAAGTCCACCGGAAGAGATACCACCACCAGATTTCCATTAACTTATTGGCTTAAATTCCTCGGATATCTAATTGTTTTCAGAAATGCTGTTAAAAATGCTAAAAAAATAATTGTTCCTACAAAGCATGTAAAAAACGATCTGATAAAAACATATCCAATCGCAAAAAATAAAGTCATAGCTATTTATGAGGGCGCTGATACGGCGGTTCTTAAATCAAAAAAAGTTGATTTGGTAAAAAAATATAACATTAAAAAACCATATCTTTTTTATATAGGTAGCTTGTATCCTCATAAAAATCTGATAGTGGTTCTTAAGGCCTTAAGTGAAATGAAAGATAGTAATATTAATTTTATTGTTGCTTCGCCAGATAACATTTTTTACAAAAGGTTTTTGAAACAAGTGAAAAAATTTCATTTAGAAAAGAGAGTTGTTAATCCTGGATTTATTAAAGATGAGCATTTGTATAAAGTGTTCAAAGAAGCAAAGGCATTTATTTTCCCCAGTAAGATGGAAGGTTTCGGTCTTCCGGGTCTTGAAGCCATGTTGTGCGGCTGTCCGGTAATCTCTTCCAGCGCCTCCTGTTTACCGGAGGTTTATGCAAATGCCGTTTTATATTTTGATCCGGATGACCATAAATCCTTAATAAGAAAAATAAGATCCTTAGATAACCCGTCAGCAAGAAAGAATTTAATCAGGAAAGGAAAACAAAGAGTAAAAAGATTTTCCTGGGAAAAAATGGCTGCTCAGACTTTAGACGTATATAATAATCTTTTAAAACAACTATGAAAATAGCTTTAGTATATGACTGGCTAAATTGTGTTGGAGGAGCTGAAAGAGTAATAAAAACTCTTTTTAAGATATGGCCTCAGGCGGATATTTTTAGCAGTGTTTATGACGCCAACAAATCAATTATTAAAAATGGTAGAATAAAAACTTCTTTTCTCCAATCATTCCCTTTAGCTTTAAGTAAAACATATTTATACTATCCAATCTTGCCTTTGGCATTTGAACAATTTATCTTTGATGAATACGATATTGTCATTTCTGTGAGCTCTGGTCCTGCTAAGGCAATCATCACCAAACCTGAAACATTTCACCTTAATTATTGTTTAACTCCTCCGCGATACATTTGGTGCGATGACCTTTCACCCAAACTTTTATTCAATCCATTGAAAAAATTACTTAAAAAGCAAGATTATCTGTTATCCAAAAGACCAGATGAGATTATTTCCATTTCAAAAAATACTCAGAAAAGAGTAAAAAGTTATTACCATAAAGACACAAAAGTTATTTATCCGGGAATTGATTTAAAAAAATTCAAACCGATAAAAACCCCCAAAAGAGGTTATTTTTTGATTGTATCAAGATTGGTAGAGTATAAAAAAATTGATCTTGCAATTAAAGCCTTCAATAAAAATGGAAAAAGATTGCTGATAGCAGGCACAGGAAGACGGATCAATGAACTTCAGGCAATCGCAAAAGATAATGTTGAATTTTTGGGTTTAGTTGAAGAAAAGATGCTAATCAACCTTTATCAAAACGCCATAGCACTCATTAACCCCCAAGAAGAAGACTTCGGTCTTGCACCAATTGAGTCTCAGGCATGTGGAACACCCGTAATTGCCTACGGCAAAGGTGGAGCAACCGAAACAGTGCAAGATGGCAAAACAGGCGTTTTGTTTTTTAAGCAAACAATATCAGGGCTTAATAATGCAGTCAGAAAACTTGAAAAGCTTAAAATTAACCCATCTGACTGCAGGAAGAATGCGCTAAAATTTAATGAGGAAGATTTCATGTTATTATTTAAAAATACAATAGAAAAATCATGGCAAAAGAACTTGAAAACAAATCAAAAAACATTCATGTTGTGATCTTGTGTGGAGGAGGAGGTAAAAGACTTTGGCCTGTATCAACAAAAAAGCTTCCCAAGCAATTTGTTTCTTTACTTGGAAGCGGCAAAACTCTTTTTGAAGAAACAGTTGAAAGAGCAAAACTAATCACTAAACCGGAAAATATCTGGATTATAACCGCTAAAGGATACGAAGATTTAATCTTTAAACAATTTCCAGAAGCTAGTAAAGATCAGGTAATTGTCGAACCGGTAGCAAAAAACACAGCCATGGCACACGTCGTAAGCAGTTTTTTTGTCTATAATAAGGATCCTCACGCAATAATCGTCAATCTGGCTTCGGACCACCATATACCTGATAATGCGGAATTTCTAAATCAGATGGATAAAGTGTTGGAATTTTTAAAATCCAATAAAGAATATATTCTAACTGTGGGGATAAAGCCTACTCACCCAGATGTTAATTACGGTTATATCAAAAAGGGTAATCCTATCAATGAGTCTCAAGAGTTTTTTAAGGTTGAAGAATTTAAAGAAAAACCGGACCTAATCACAGCTAAACAATATCTTAAAAGCGGAGAATATTTTTGGAACGCCTGCCTTTATACTTGGCCAGCACAGACTTTTATCGATACAGTTCAAAGAATTGCCCCAAATTTTTGGGAATTGGGCAATAAAATCTACAATGCCCTTGGTACTGATCAAATAGAATCTATATTGGTAGAGTGTTATGAAAAAGCTGAAAATATTTCTATAGACTACGCTATCTCTGAAAAAGCCAACAATCTAGCTTTATATAGAGCAGACTTTTTCTGGAGTGATGTAGGAAATTGGGAAGCAATATACAGACTTTCAGATAAAGATAAACAAGGAAACTTTGTTTTTGGTAATAAAAATATGATTCTTTCCATAGAGTCAAACAACAATCTTATTAGGTCTGATAAAAAATTAGTTGTTGCATTTGGGGTAGAAGACCTGATTATAATAGAAACAGAAGATAGTATTTTGGTCGCTCCCTTAAAGAAGGCGCCGCTTGTAGGAGCCATACCGGAACAATTATCTCAAAAGCAGAATTAATTATTTTTTTATATAAATTTGCACTTATGAAAGCAAAAATGTTTTTTTTCATTAAAAGATCAATTGATGTTGTTTTGGCTGTTATTTTAATAATCTTTTTTTCCCCAATAGCCATAATTACTGCTATAGCTATAAGATTAGAAACTCCGGGACCGATATTTGCCGATACTCCTCCAAGAGTAGGTAGAGATGGCAAGCCTTTTAGACTTTATAAATTCAGATCAATGATAGCCAATGCCCACAATCTCCTAAGAACAGATCCAAAATTAGCTAAACTTTTTGAGGAATACAAGAAGAATAGCTATAAACTTGTTAACGACCCTAGAGTAACTGGTGTTGGAAAATTTATCAGAAAACATTCCATAGATGAACTTCCCCAGCTAGTGAATGTATTGAAGGGTGAGATGAGCATTGTTGGTCCCAGACCATATTATCCCGATGAATTGGAAGAACAGCAAAAAAAATATCCTAATACTAAAAAGTATGTTAAAGAAGTTATGGATGTTAAGCCGGGAATTACTGGTTTATGGCAAACTTCCGGAAGAAGTGAAATAAACTTTGATAAGAGAATAAAAATGGATGCTCAATATGCAAGAAAAAAATCACTTATGTTAGACTTAATGATCATGATAAAATCCCCAATCGTTATGATTACCGGAAAAGGAGCTGCATGAAAGAAGAAGATCAAAACATGATCAGCACCGAAAATGGAACCGCTTTTGTAACAAAAGCAAATTATGATAAATCTGAAGATGGTAAAAAAGATATTAAACAGGTCTTGAATGGTATCTTATACAAAATAAAACAGATAATAACCAATAAATGGTTTATAGCTATATTTGGCTTATTAGTCGTATTCGCTGCAACCTCATATTTTTTTATTGTTAGACCTCTTTTGGCAACTATAAATTCAGCCAAAATTTTGAAACAGGAAGCTCAGGCTGCCAACTTTGCTGTTTCGCAAAAAGACATACCGCTTCTAAAAGATAAAATTATTTCTTCCAAATTAGCTTTATCCAACACAGAGTCTGATTTCCAAAAGTTCAGCTGGACCAGATCAATCCCATTTGTTAAGAATTACTACTTAGATGGCGAGCGCTTATTTAACGCTGGCAAAGCGGGTTTGGAAGCAGGAGAAATTTTTATCGCCGCCATTGAACCATATAAGGATTTCTTAGGTCTTGGAGAAACAGAAAAAACTGCTGAGAATACAGCTGAAGATAGAATTCAATTTTTTGTTGAAACCATTAATGAAGTTAACTCCCATCTTGATGAAGTGGAAGAGAAACTTGATACCGTTAACGCTAACCTGCGGGAAATTGATCCAAATAGATATCCAAAAGAGTTTAGGGGTATTAAGCTTCAGGAGATGATAATCGAGGGTAAAACCACAATTGCTCAAACCGATAAATTTCTCTCTCAGGGAAGACCATTAATACAAAAGGCTGATTGGCTTTTAGGAAAAGATGAACCAAGAACATTTTTATTTTTATTCCAGAATGACGGAGAAATCAGACCAACTGGAGGCTTCTGGACAGCTTATGGCTTACTCAAAGTAGATAATGGGGAAGTGACCCCAATCGTCTCAGACGATATATATAAATTGGATGCTCAATTAGGAAATACTGTAGCCGCACCAAGACCAATTAAAGAATATCTAGACAACGTAAATTATTGGCACCTAAGAGACATGAATCTTTCACCTGATTTTGCCAACTCCATTGAAACTTTTATGGAATATTATTCAAAAATTAGAAATGATGAGATCGACGGTATTTTTGCTATAGATACCCAGGTTCTTGTAGATCTTATTGATGTTTTGGGAGGGGTAGGAGTACCCGGCTGGGGTAATTTTATCTCCGAACCTGATGATAGATGCTGGGGCTGTCCACAAGTTATTTACCAACTGGAAATGATTGCCGATAAACCCCAATCGGGAATTATCGAAAATAGAAAAGGATTCTTAGCACCATTAATGCACTCCATCATAGCCAATGCTATGGGATCCCCTAAAGAAAAAATCGCCGCCTTAGTGCAAGTTGGCATGGAAAATTTAGATGAAAAACATATTCTGGTGTATTTCCCTGATGATGATTTGCAAAATTCCATTAGCACCCTCGGATATGGAGGAAGAATAATTGAACATGAAGATGACTATCTTCACATTAACGATACAA
>DIVO01000064.1 GCA_002428285.1 Patescibacteria group bacterium UBA6130
TTTTGAGGAAGATTTAATGATTTTTAGTAATTCAGATTTGTCGAAAACTTCTAATAGAGAGTGATCTTGACTTATGAGTTCCTTGGCTAATATATCTAAATTTTTTGTGATCGACATTATTTAATTATACTCAACTTTCAGGAGGGGATTTATTAATGATGCTAAAATATGGCATGAAAGTGGTTCTTGGCTCTATAAATGAAGATAAAAGAGAGATAGTTGAAAAAGCCTATAAAGAGATTTACTTTAATGTTAAAGTGGTGTCCGTTAAAGTTAATTCTGGAATTACTGACCAGCCTCTAGATAGAGAAACAACAAAAAAAGGAGCCATAAATCGAGCTAGAGAAGCGAAAAAGGTATTTCAAAAAGCTGATTTTTGGTTAGGCTTGGAAGCCGGGCTTAATGAATGTTATAAAAAAATGTATCTAATTACCTACGCTTGTTTAATAGATCCAAATGGTAATGAATTTATTGGTAAAGGTGAGAAAATTAGTTTACCCGATGAGGTTTCTGGAAAAATTAGAAGGGGAGAGCGGTTCGGGAAAGTTATAAGAGAGTATTCAAAAGATCATAAGGTTGATGAAAATCTGATTACAAGGGCGGTTTCTTTTATTCAGGCAATCCAAAATGCTTATGCAAGTTATCTAAAGAGATCTGGAAATCTAGGATATAGAAAGAAAGTTGCAGCGATTATAATTGACAATAAAGATAACTTTTTAATTGATCAACTTGTTTCTTACGGTCAAAACCATTGGAGTATTCCCGGGGGAGGGATTAATGAAGGCGAAACTCAAGAGCAGGCAATATTGAGAGAATTAAAAGAGGAATTGGGCAGTGATAAATTTAAAATTATTGGAAAAAGTAGGGGAATTTATAAATACGAATGGCCATCGTCTTCGATTATAAGGCGATTGAAGATGGAAAATAGAACTTGGAGGGGGCAGAAAGCACAAATATTTCTTATTAAATTTGATGGCGAACGGGGTGATCTAAATTTGGATTCTAACGAGGTTAGGAAAGTGAAGTGGGTTAAATATAATAAACTTGAGGATTATTTAGTTTTTCCGGGGCAATGGCGAATGATTGAGAGTGTTATTAAGGAGCTACAGTCATAATCTTTGGCTTAAAATATCATTATGCATTCTTAATAATATGAAGAAACGAAACAACTTTGAAGAAGAAGCTCTTTTTGCGATTAATAAATGTGATTCTGCTGGTCTATCTGCTGAAAATTCTTTTTTAGGATTAATGCAGAGAATGGGGTTGAAGGGAGAAGATTTTCATAAACTTAGAAAAACTCTCCGCAAACTCGAAGATGGGGGTTATATTGAAGAAAGACATTTTACTGATCCTTTTAGGCTTTATTAATTATGCTCTGAATAACAAAGGAATAAGAGCCATAAGAAAAATAAAAGGATATGATAAATAAATATCTAACTAAAATATTTAAAAAATAGCCTTTAGGTTTGAATAAAAGCAGATATCTTTTTGAAACTGCATAAATGATTGTCTTAATAGCAAGTTATCTAGTAAAGACTTTTTTCATCAAGCATCTTTTGTTCCTGAGATCCTATTACTTTTTTCCCTTTTTCCCATCTTATATCTCCAATGACTGCTTCTCCTAAATCATGAATTAACGACATCTTCAAAAGTTTTTCGATATCGAGTTTAGTTTTGTCAGCCAAAATGACAGAAATTAAAGACATCATCCAGCTATGGTCGCGACTGATTCGGCATCATTAATACCCTTAACAACCCATCCCGTTCTTTTTACTTTTTTTAGTAAGATTATTTCTTGGACGAGGTCGATAAATTCGTCTTTTGTAATCATGATTTATTTTAACACCTTAATGGCGCTGAGATCTAACCCTGGATTTGTAATTGCATGCTCGAGATGTTCTGTAAGGTCAAAGTCAAGCTTTTTGAATTCATTAATAGGCAACCATTTCTTTTTTTTAGTGTTTTTTCCTGCTTCCTTTGTTTTAGTTTTTATTAGATAGATGTTTTCTTGTGTTTTGTTGTAGAAAAAAATACTAACAATGCTTTTTGCGGATGATTTCATTTTGATCTTTAACAATAAATTGTTCACGTCTTTTTTTAAGGAGGCCAGTGTACCTGACGCATTGTGGGGAAGTTGCCATTTATCATTTTTTTTGAGCAAAAGAAGTCGATTATCAGGATCCAAAATTAATAGTTTAAATTCAAGTTTAGAGGGAATAGCTACTTTTAAAGTCAAAGAAGATAAGCGAGACTCTATAGTATTTAGTTTTTCTTGAAGTTCACTCTTTTCTTCAATAAGACCTAACAGCTCTGTAACACTAGAGTCAGTGGCCTCTGCGATTTTTGTTAGGATTTTAGTGGGCGGAATAGCCCTTCCGGTTTCATAGGCGGAAATCGTTCTATTTGATACTCCTATTTTTTTGGCGAGTTCATCCTGTGACAGACAGGATTTAATTCTGGCCAATTTGATGCTCTTGTAAGTATTATATGTTTCTTTCACCCGTGTATTCTATTTAAATTAGATTATAATGTCAAATTAACTCTTGACGTAAATCTAATAATAATGGTATATTCTAATAATATTAGATATGACTGATATCTAATACCGCACTTTCAAAAGAAGCTGAAAAGCCCTCAATAGCGAGGGAAAGGTCGACAGCTTAAACCGAGTCGTGACTATTGGAGGAAACATGACTCGCAGAAGCGGAGGATCTCAGAGTGGTATGGAGAGAGATCTGGTTCGAAGAACCACGCAGCCTGGAGAAGAAGCGTCAGTATGGAACGCTATCAAACCGCATCACAATCCTGAAAGCGGTTGGCATACAGATGCTAATCTCTACAGACATGAGCAGGGTGGTCGAGTAACATTTATCGACAGAGCTCATATCCCGGCATCGGATCCCAAGGGTTCTTCGTAGATCTCGCTAGTCCCATCCTGGATAGGATATACTTCTTCCTATTCAGGATTCTCTTTTTATATAATTTTAAAATGACAAAACTAAACAATTTCAAAATAAAACTACTTCTTAAAATTGAAGAAGAAGATGCTACTAGTCCAAGTCCGGAAAATTCATTAATAGGATTAATGCGAAGGATGAAAACAAAGGACAAAGACTTTATTGAACTTAGAAATGCACTTCACGAGCTTGAAGACGAGAGATATATTGAAGAAAGACATTTTGCTGATCCCTTGGGCTTTGTTGATTATGCCTTGGAGAGTAAAGGAATAAGAGCCATAAGAAAAATAAAAG
>DIVO01000008.1 GCA_002428285.1 Patescibacteria group bacterium UBA6130
GGAGATGCGGCTACGGGGTCAATTAGTAATACAATGTTTTTTAGAAACGAAAAGGGCGAAAGGTTTGTGTTGCAAAGAAATAGTTTAGGTAGGGGTGCTGAATCATTAGAAGCTGAGTGTGAATTCGTAGAATATCTCAAGGCTAATGGTTTCCCAGGGATTGGTGCTATAAGAATGAACTCAAAACCCTTTTTTAGATATAAAGACAATGTTTATGCTATTTATCCGTTTGTTCATGGATCAGAGTTGGATATAAGTAACCCCACACAAATTAAGGAGGCGTTTACTGGGATAGGTCAATTTTTGTCTTTATCTAGTCTGTATTCCCTAAAACTGGGAACTTGGGAAAATAGATGGTGGAATGTTTCCAGATATCCCTTTGAGAAAAACTTTCAAGCACATTTGGAAGAGTCGCCTTACGCTGAGCCGATTAGAGCTATATATCAGACGAGTCGAGACGAACTTTTTAATCGCTTAATTACTCCTGCCAGGCAAGGCTTATATAAGGTTGGGATAATCCATTCGGATTTTAGACCAGAGCACCTATTATTTGAAGGTAATACTTTGAAGGGGGTAATTGATTGGACAAGTGCTCACCACGATGTATTTGTTATGGAATTTGCTAGACCTTTCTTACACTTGTGTCAGTCGCATGAACAAAGAGAAGAGTTGCTTAATGTAACCGATAACCATCTAGGGTTTTCGCAGGGAGAAAGAGAGGTCGCCTTTTGCTCTCCCTTGCTACTGGAGCTTGTGGAGTTTATGTGGGTTACGGGACACAAAGACTCTTTTGGCGAAGATGAATTTAAAAGGGAGTTGGTGGACGCCGTAGAGCGTGTGACTGCTGCTCACGAAATTTACAAAGAGCTTAGCTAATTCTTTCTAGGATTCTTTTCGCCCAGTCTTCAGCGTTAAACTTTGAGGCGTTTTCGGTGCCTTTTTGAGCTATTTCTCTTCGTCCTATTGGATTTTCAATGAGTTTAGATATTCCTTCCGCAACATTTTCGGTAAGCAATCCTTCTGGGTGAATTTCTGGATATGCTTCTTTAGGCGGTAAAACGCAAGCAATTCCAACTGCCGCCTGCTCCAACATACTTAAGCCGAAACCCTCTTGGTGTGACACACTAAACCCTATGTCAAATTGAGTTAAAAATCTCCAATAATCTATCGCCTTGCTTGACTTGAAACCTGGTTGAAAAAATACATTATCTCTATTTCTGAGCTGGTATAGGATTTGTTGAGATTTTTGTTTTATTAAATCAACATCAGGATTTCCGCCCCAACTTTCTTCTCTGCCAATCCAAAACTCGACTTCTGGATGTCTAGATGAGAGTTNNTGATTCCACAAGACTCGAGTAACAGATTTTCTTTCGGGTGTAACTGCATCAGCCTTGATTTCTTGGATTTTGTTGAATTCTATTGGGAGATGGGTGATATGCCTTTCTTGGTTTACTAGCTCACCATAAGAGGACAGAGCAAGCTCTAGGGTGAAATTGCTATGAGAAAGGATGGGTGCTGCTTCTAATAACGGAATAAACTTATCTTGCCTTTTTGCTTTATATCTTTGGGTTTGGAAATTCCACCCAACTAGTTCGTCTGGATAAAGGAGGTGGGCGAAGACCCTACTGGAAGGAAAATCTTCAGGATAAACGATAACTGCTCCGTCAAAATATGCAGGAGCGGCTAATATGACCTTGTGTAGAGGACTGAGATCCTTTCTATTTATCCAGTTACCATCTACTTCCCACCCTTGATCTTCAAAGTGATGATGTGCGGTTTCTGTAACAAGGCTTCCCCAAGCATTAGTAATATAAAGTGTTTTGTCTATCTCTTTCATAATTGTTGGTTAAATCCGAATTTGTGATATAATTCGATACTATATTATACACTTATGAGACACGAACAAGAAATACTGGGTAGTTTAGAATCTTACTCCATAGAGCCAGCTGAAAGACTGGGTCAACATTTTTTGATTGATGAAAGAGTAATAGAGGGACTTTCTGTTTCAGTTATAGCTGGAACGAAGGTAATTGAAGTTGGTTCAGGAATAGGACATGTTACAGAAGCACTGGCTCAGCGAGCAGGATCAGTTATCGGTATAGAGATTGATAAAAGATTTCAACCCATTTTAGAAAGTATTCAAGAAAGAGATCCAAAAATAAAATTTATATTTGGTGATGCATTGCGGGTTCAATTTGACTCTCTAATTGGAAGGGATGAGGAAGCTCAAGTCGTCGCTAATCTGCCGTTCCATATTACTGAGCCATTTATGTATAGGTTAATTGATTTACCGATTGCGAATGCTGTTTTGATGCTTGGTAATAATGTTGCGAGAGAATTTCAAGAATCAGAAACTAATATGGGTTTTGGGAAGCTCTCCTTATTGGGTCAGACATTTTTTGACTCTAGAGTTCTTGCTCATGTGCCAAGAGAAGCCTTTTATCCTCAGCCAAGAACGGATGCAGTTATTATGGAATTTGATCCAAAGGACAAAAGAGAAGTTCAGGCTAGTCCAGCTGATTATGTGTTTACTTATTTATTTCGAAAAGCTGGAAAATATGGTTTGGTTGTGAATGATATGAAGCAGGCACTGATTGAGGCTAGCCAAAGAGGGGGAAGTAGTGATTTGTCCAAACGAGAATCGCATAGGCGAGATAGATCAAATGCCAAAAGAGAGCTTAGACAACTGCTTGGTGAATATAACGGCTCGAGAGATATTTCTGTATTTAGTAACGGTAATAGGGGTAGAGGTGGAGCAATTGTGTCTCAATCTCAGGCACTTGATATTATTGGCAAGATGGGAATCCCAGAGAGCGTTTTAGGAAAACCATTTTTCAGGTTGGATAATCAGGATATTAGAAATCTAGCGGCAGCGGTTAGAGGTTATTACTCACGGTAAACCCCTCCATGTCGCCTTCTGTGCCACTTTCCAGCCTCGAGTGGAGAAGTTCTTGCCTTAATTTAGCTTCAGAAGCCTCGTTGGGCATTTGTCGCAGGGATTGAAGCCTTAATAACTACAGTCATTAATGTTTGCCCAGCCAAAAAGAAGAAAAAGTGACTTCTGGACAAAAGGTCCGATAACCAGAATTCTTCGCTGCGATACTTATTGGGAAGGGATCGCTTACTACAACAAGCATGAGGCGATCGTTTCCAAGACCAGGATCAAAAATGACAAATACCGCAAGGTAAAGAAAAACAGCCGTAAGTTAAGAGATAAGGAAGACTGGTATCCCTTCAAAGTGCCGATAATTATGGAAGATAGAGTTTTATATGATAAGGCACAAGTGATCATGGAATACAACAGAAGATACGCCAGGAAAAACAGGAAGTTTGACTATCTTCTCTCGGAGGTCTTGTGGTGCGGATGTGGCAACCGCAGGGCTGGTGACGGCTGCAATAAGAACGGACATTACTACTATCGCTGTGAAGAAAGACTGCACCATTTTCCCAAAGAGCAGCGCCGTTGCCACATTGGAGGGGTAAATGCGAGAGTTTTGGATGCATTGGTTTGGAAAGAACTGACAAACCATTTAACCGATCTAAAGTTATTAAAGAAACATGCCGAAGAATGGATTAGCGACCAGGCAAACCGCTCAGCTGATACCCAAGAGAGACTGAAAATTCAGGAGCAAATCGACAGGCTAACAGAAGAAATCAATCGCTATGCCAAAGCCTACGGTTCGGGCGGGATGGAGTTTGACCAGTATATGGAGCTGGCAAGGACAGCCAAGCGGAAGAAAGAAGGTTATCAAAAGCAGTTAGGTGAGCTAAAAGCTAAAGTCTCGCCAGAAGTAGTAAACATCGAAGCTGACGAATTATGCAGAGAAGCTAAAAAAGTCATCAAAAGCCTGGAAATGTATGACAAAAAGAACTTCATTCGCGATATAATAGAGAAAGTCATTATAAAAGAAAGGAGAGAGGTAGAAGTATTATGTCACATTCCACTACCACAACTAAGTTTAACTTCTGCCCACAAGTTGGGACATGAACCTATCAGTCGGAATTGTTGGCTTGCCTAACGTAGGAAAATCTACCCTTTTTAACGCTTTACAAAAAAAGCAGATGGCGGCTGTTGCCAATTTCCCTTTTTGCACCATTGAACCTAATACCGGTATTGTTCCAGTACCAGATAATAGAGTTGATGTTTTAACAGATATATCAAAGTCTGAAAAGAAAATGTATGCAACTATTGAATTTACCGATATTGCTGGCCTAGTTAAAGGCGCTCATGAAGGCAAGGGTTTAGGTAACCAATTTCTTTCCCATATTAGAGAGGTTGACTTAATAGTCGAAGTGGTTAGGGAGTTTACCCAGGGAGATGTTGTCCATGTTGAGGGAAGAATAAATCCGGAAGAAGATAAAAAAATAATTAATTTAGAACTAATAATGGCCGATTTGTCTACTGTCGAAAAAAGGCTTGAAACCTTTAAGAAAAAGGGTAGAACTGACACCAATAAACAACTGGTTAAGTCCATTGCTACCCTAGAGAAAGCATTTAACACCCTGGATAAAGAAAAGGGTTTAAGAGAAGTTTCATGGGATTTAGAGGAAATAAAAGTATTGAAAGAAATAAACCCTCTCACCTTAAAACCATTGATTTATGTTGTTAA
Organism: Patescibacteria group bacterium UBA6130; assembly: GCA_002428285.1. GTDB lineage: Bacteria > Patescibacteriota > Microgenomatia > UBA12405 > UBA6130 > UBA6130. The sequence goes on from DIVO01000008.1 coordinate 4,611, forward strand.
TATCGATGAAAACGATATTGGAAAAACTCAAGATTTAGACGATGTTTTGTATTTAAGCGCAAAAACAGAAGCGGAGATTGCCATCTTGCCGGAAAAAGAATCTCAAGAGTATCTAAAAGAATTCAACCTCAGCAGAACTGGACTGGATAAGCTTATTATCAATGCTTACAGTAAACTAGGATTAATCACATTTCTAACTACCGGACCAGATGAGTCTAGGGCATGGACTGTTAAACAAGGAACAAAGGCTCCTCAAGCCGCAGGGGTAATTCATACAGATTTCGAAAAAGCTTTTATTAGAGCTGAAGTTGTAGAATACGATAAACTTTTGCAAGCAGGGGGCTTTGAAAAATCTAAAGAAAAAGGCTTTATGCGCCTAGAAGGCAAAGAATACATTGTTAAAGATGGAGACGTTGTCTTTTTCAGAATCCAAAAGGGATAAATTATCTCTTTGGAGATTGCTTCTTGGCTCTTGCTCTTCCACCTAATCCGGCTTTTCTTCTTTCTCTTACTCTTGCATCAACACTCAAAAGTCCTTCTTTTTTTAAAGGAGTTCTGTAAACAGATGGATTATATTTACTTAAAGCTCTAGATAAAGCTAGGGTGATAGCATCAAGCTGTCCCCTCATTCCACCCCCGGAAACATTAATCTTAGCCCAAAATCTATTCAAGCTATCTGTTATCTCAAAAGGTTTCTCATATCTTCGTTTAGAAAATACCCCAAAGAAATACTCTTCTATTGGTTTATTGTTAACAATGGTTTTGCCCTTACCCTCAAACAATTTAACAACTGCAGTTGATTGTTTTCTTCTGCCTTTTGCATATACATATTTATTTGATTTACTCTTTTTATCAGCCATTATTTTTTCTCCTGAAATTTATCAGCATAGGGATGATTATCTCCTGCAAATATTTTTAAATTTTTTAATCTGCTAGTTTTTAATTTATTTTTAGGAAGCATACCCGAAACAGCCATCCTGATAACTTTTGTTGGATTTTTTTCCATTACCTGCTCAAAAGAGGCCTCCTTCATATTGCCTATGTAGCCTGTAAATCGATAATATTTTTTTTGTTTAGGCTTTCTGCCGGTGACCAAAACTTCAGAAGCGTTAGTAACCACTACATAATCTCCCATATCAACATGAGGAGAGTAGTTGGGTTTACCTTTGCCAATTAATAATTTAGCGATCTCTACCGCCATTCTCCCAAGCACTTGTCCTTTGGCATCAAAAATATGCCACTGTCTTTCAACTTCACTTTGTTTTACTGATTTGGTTTTATTATTCATATTCATTTCTTTTTTTTGTCTGAATTTTTGTTCTCTCCAGCTGTTTTTGTTTTTTTACTGACTTGTTTAGAACTCTTTTTAACATCCTTCTTCTCTTTTTTACCCTTTTCCATATTCACTTCTGAAGAATACATTAAAGCATAAATGACACTATTATCCCCTTTTCTAACCCTCATGCGGATAACTTTGGTAAAACCGCTATTCTTATCAATTTGAGAAAAGATATTGTTTACTAACTGATTAACCCTTTGCTGATCTTGAAATAAAGCAAAAAGTGCTTTTTTTCCCATCAGCTCATTTTTTTTAGTCTTGGAAATTAATCTTTCTACCTTTTTTTGAGCAGATAATATCTTTGGTTTTGTTGATTCTATTTTGCCATGCAGAAAGAAAGACTTAGTCAAATTCTTAACTAAAGATCTGCTATGATCAAAATCCCTACTTAATTTTATTTTTTTTACTCGATGACGCATGTTATTTTTTTAAGTGATAATAGAGATATTGTTTTATTACTTTTTAATACTTATACCCCTGCTCTCAAGAACGTCAACCAATTCCTCAACTGATTTCTTGCCTACATTTTTAATGCTTAAAATCTTGTCCAACTCTACTCCCTCAAAGTCAGAAAGTTTTTTATAGTTGGCTTTTTTAAGAGCATTAATAAGTCTTAAAGGAAGGCTTAACTCATCTATCATAATCTCTTCGTTTTCATCCTTCTCAGGCTCTTCTTCTTTTCTTCCAGGCAAAGAAACAGCTTTAGGTGAAGCAACTTGATTGAACGCTTCACAAAGGATTTTTGAGGCTCTTTCCAAAGCATCACTTGGTTTAATGGTACTGTCTGTCTCTATTTCCAATCTCAGCTTATCAAAGTTAGTTTTTTTGCCTACTCTTGTTGGTTCAACAGAAAAAATAACTCTATTTACCGGATTGAAAATAGCATCAATCGATATGACTCCCATTTTATCTTCTTTGTGTTCGTCTGCCAAAGAATAACCAACTCCATAATCTACTGTAAATTCGATATTTAAATTACTCTTTTTATCTGATAAGTTTGCCAAAACCAAGTCTTTATTGATGATTTCAACTCCTGCTGGCAAATCAATATCGGAAGCCTTAATTTCCCCAGGTCCATTCTTATCTAGTTTCATGGTAAAAGACTCTTCTTTAACAGACTTGACTCTGATCTTTTTGATATTCAAAACTATCTCAATCAGATCCTCTTTTACACCTTTAATGCTTGCAAACAAGTGTCTGGCACCCTTAACCTTGATATTAGTCACGGCAAATCCAGGCAAAGCCGAAAGCAGTGTTCTTCTCAAACTATTGCCTAATGAATAACCTAAACCACCAAACAAAGGTTCAATAACAAAAATTCCTTTAGTATCACTTTCTTTTTCTTTGTTAACTAAAAATTGGCTAAATTTTTCTTCCATTTTTTACTCCTTAAGAGATTGTATTAATTATTAACGCGAATAATACTCAATAATTAGACTTTCCTGAAAATCTTGCGGCATTTCTTCTCTTTCAGGCAATTTTTTAACAGTCCCGCTTGTGCCTTTTCTTGAAAGCCAAGCAGGTACTTTTTCATCTTTCCTTTCGATCCATTCCTGGACAGACAGTAAATTGCTCGCTTTTTTATCTAAAATAACCTTATCACCCTTCTTAACTTCATAAGAAGGAACTTTAACCTTTTTCTCATTTACTATTACATGCCCATGTCTAATCAGCTGTCTAGCCATAGCTCTTGAAGGAGCAAGACCCATTCTGTTAACCACATTGTCTAGTCTTAACTCTAAAAGTCTTAACAATTGTTCTCCCCTGTTCTCTCCGGTTGATGCCTCAATAAAGTATTTTTTGAACTGATGCTCCAAAACTCCGTAATACCTTTTAACTTTTTGTTTTTCTCTTAACTGAGTATTATATTCAGATGGCTTTAAACCGCTTCTTAAACCATGCTGTCCCGGAGGAATCCCACCATTCTTTTCGATAGGACATTTAGGAGAAAAACATCTTCCCCCTTTTAAAAAGAGCTTTTGTCTTTCTCGGCGGCATAAACGGCATTTAGCTATTAATCTTGCCATTATCCTCTCCTCATTTTCGGTGGTCTGGGCCCATTGTGAGCGATAGGAGTGATATCAGAGATAGTGGCAATATCAATCTCTCTTTTACCCCTTAAAACCTTCAAGGCGGCTTCTCTGCCGGGTCCTGGACCTTTAATAAATAATTCTGCTCTCTTTAATCCTCGGCTTACTGCCTTACCAACCCCCTCTTCCACTGTGGAAATTGCAGCAAAAGGAGTGGATTTTCTCGTACCCTTAAAACCTAATTTTCCTGAAGATACCCAATCAACAACGTTTCCCTCAAGATCAGTAATCGTTACAATTGTATTATTAAAGGTAGCATTTATATAAATCCTGCCTTCATTAACAAATCGCTTTTCTTTTAACCTTGCTGAAACTACAGATTTTTTTGGTTTGGTTGGTTTTTTTGATTTTTTATCTGCCATATTTTTTATAAGTCATAACTTAGAAATTATCTTACTTACCCTCAGCCCCTTTTTCCTGAGATTCAATTTTTGCCCACATTTCCTTGGTTAAAGATCCGACTGTCTTTTTCTTTCCTTTTCGGGTTCTTGCATTGTCTCTTGTTCTTTGCCCTCTGACTGGCAATCCCACGATGTGCCTTATTCCTCTATATGTTTTTATAGTTTTTAATCTTTCAATATTTGTTCTTAATTCTTGTCTTAAATCTCCCTCAGTTCTAAAATTTTCAAGAGCAGTTATTATTCTAGCTTTCTCATCGGAATCTAGTTTGGCAGCTCTTTTGTCAATGTCAACATTAGCGGCCTTAATAAGAGCCAGGACATTCTTTCTACCAATACCATACACCCTTGTTAAGGCTATTTCTAATCTTTCATTGTCTGGTATTTCAATTCCTCCTAATCTCATTTTTTTATTTTTATAAAAAAACTATCATAAACTTTTGATCCACAGTAGCTCATCCTTGTTTTTGTTTATGCTTTACATTCCTGCAAACTACAAATAATTTCCCTCGTCTTCTGACGATTTTACAATCTCTACATCGTTTTTTAATACTAGCTTGAACTTTCATTTATCTTTTTTTATCTCTACAACCAGCAAATTTAATATACTTATTTATACCTATAAACAATTCTGCCTTTTGTTAAGTCGTAGGCTGAAATTTCTATCTTTACTTTATCACCAGGTATCACTCTGACATAATTTACTTTCATTCTACCGGCTAAGTAAGCAAAAATTTCCTTGCCATTTTCAAGCCTAACAGTAAAAGTCGTATCAGGCAAGGCTTTTATTACTGTCCCATCAATTGCCAATTTTTCTTTCTTGCTATTACTTGTTTGTCTAGGTTTATTATCCATATATTTTGGTTTAGTGTGTTTTGTGTCTTCAAACAACAAAAAAACAAGCTTTCAAGGCTTGTTTACTACCTCCCATAAATAGGGAGTAAGATCTTTTGCCTCACCTTCACCCACTAAAACCGTCTTCTCGAAAAGCGATGATATTTTACCATCTGCAGTTGAGATTGTCCAGCCATTTGTTTCAGTAACTGTTCTCGAACTTCCCTGCATATAAATAATCTCGATGGCTAAAGCTTGGTTTGGTCTTAATAATGGTGTGTCTTTTATGTCAAGAGCAAGAAAACAAGGCAAAAAAGGTTCTTCGTGAAGTTTTTTTCCAACTCCATGTCCGGTTAGATTTCTAGCACAACTGCCAACTCCTTTACCCTCAATATTTTTCTGAATTGCCAGGGAAATATCTCCTACCCTATTGCCAACAACTGCATTTTTTATGGCTTCATCTAAGGCAACTCTACCTGCAGTCAAAAAACCTTCATGATTATTAGTATCTATTTCCCAGGAAAAAGACATATCTGTGTGATACCCTTCAAAATATACCCCCATATCAATACTAATAAGATCTCCTCTTTGAACTCTGGTTTTATCCGGCAATCCATGAACAATTCCTTCATTAAGATTGATGCAAGTTGCCCAATTGTATCCTTTAACCATTTTGAATGACGGCTTTGCTTTATTTTTCGTAATTAAATCATCTGCAAACTTGTCAATTTCAAATAGACTAATACCGGGAGAAACCAAATTTTTAGTTTTATGCATAACCTCTGCCAGGATCATTCCCCCCTTTTTCATCGAAGAGCCTAAGGTTTTACTTTTCACTTTATCTTTCTAGTTCCCTTTTAATATTCTCAAATATGTCTTCAACGCTTCTTTCGCCATTAATTTCTATAAGGATTCCCCGCTTTTTATATTCCTCTAAAATGGGATCGATAGTATCTAAATATGACTGAAACCTTTTCTTAAAAATTTCAGGATCGTCATCACTTCTTCCTTCTTGAAACTTTCCACCGCTTTTAACCACTTTTTCTCTTCTAGCTAAAATAATTTCAGGTCTGATACTTAAAAATAGAACTGCATCCAAATCAGCTTTTTTCTCCCGTAAAATCTCATCTAATATGTCAATCTGTTTTTGTGCTCTAGGAAATCCGTCTAAGATAAATCCCGGATCCATAGCCTCTTCCAATCTTGGACGAAGAACATCAACAACTAACTGATCAGGGACCCATTTTCCAGCCTTAACCAAAGAATCTATTTTGATCCCCAAATCACTACCGCTATTAATCTGCTCTCTAAGTAAATCTCCCATAGATATATGAGTAAGATTGTATTCATCGGCTATCAATTTAGCCTGTGTTCCTTTTCCACCACCAGAAGGACCAATTATTACCAGTTTAAAATTTTTTTGATTATCCATTATTAATAAAAATATTTAATAATTATCATATCTCCAGGTTTGAACCAGATTGTCCAATAACCTGTGTAATTCCAAAATTACTGATACAACGATTAAAATACTTGTTCCTCCCAATGTTATAGCAGAAATTCCAGTCACTGCCTGTCCCAAAGAGGGCAAAACAGCCACTAAACCCAAGAATACCGCTCCGATAATTGTTACTCTAGATAACAAAAACGATAATCTATTTTTGGTGCTTACACCAGGTCTTACGCCGGGAATAAAACCGCCTGATTTTCTTAATTGTTCCGATACTTCTTCAGGATTGAAAACAACCGTTGTATAAAAATAAGTAAAAAGAACCACTAAAAAGAAATATATTAAGTTATAAGGCAAGCTAGAAGGATTTAAAAAGGCGACTACTGCTTGGGCAATACCAGCAATACTTTCATTCTGAACTCTTTCCACAAAACCGCTTAACATTGAGGGTAAAATCATCAATGAACTGGCAAAAATAATAGGCATCACTCCTGAGGCATTTACTTTTAAAGGAAGATAACTTTGCTGACTACCCATTGTTCTTCCTCCCGATATTCTGCGGGCATACTGAATAGGAACTTTAAGGAAAGATTCATCGACTAGCACAATACCCGTGATTAACAAGACAGCCAAAACTACAAAGGTAATGACTTGGAAAAAATTTACCTGCTGTGAAGTGCTAAGAAATTGATAAATAGAAATGGGATATCTGCTGACAATACCGGTAAAAATAATAAGAGAAATTCCATTTCCCACTCCATATTGGTTGACAAGCTCACCCAAAAACACCAAAATCATTGTTCCAGCAACCATACTAATAACCAAAAAGGCAATCTGAGCAACAGAAAGTTGATTGACCAATCCCTGTCCCCTCAAAAGAAAATACATACCTACAGCCTGCATAGCTGAAAGAGGAATAGTCAACATCCTCGTCCATTGAGCTAATTTTTTTCTCCCGTATTCTCCTTCTTTCCTTAATTCATTGATTTGAGGAAAAACAAAACCCAACAGCTGAAACATCACTAAAGCATTGATATAAGGATTAAGCCCTAAAGCAATCAAAGAAAAATTGGCTAATGTGCCACCGGAAAAAATATCCAATAAGGCAAAAAATTGATTTTGAGAAAAGAAATTTTTCAACATCGAAGCATCAATTCCTGGAGCTGGAAGATGGGCTAATAACCTAAACCAAAAAAGAATAAATACAGTAAAAAGAAGTTTCTTTCTGACTTGAGGTATTTTCAATGCCTCTTTGTAGGTGAGCAGAGCTTTGTAGATTTTACTGGGCATTAAACTTAATCCTTGATTACTTCGCCTCCAGCCTTTTTAATTTCTTTTTCGGCTTTAACGGCTGTTGGAAGATAAATTTTTAAAGATTTTGTAATCTTTCCATTTGATAATACTTTTATCTTAATATTTTTTATACTATTATCCAACAAGCCCTTTTCAAGTAAATATTTTCTATCTACTTTATCTCCTTTTTTTGTGTTTTTTTCCAACCAATCAAGGTCGAGTTCTAATACCAAACCCGGCTTATGCTTACCTTTACCTCGCCATAAAGGTAATTTTTTAACATATGATTTCTTAGTCTTTGTACCAGTAAACAATAAACCAACACTACTTCGGGCTTTTTGCCCTTTTTGACCTCTTGAACTAGCATGACCACCTTTACCAGAACCGTAACCCCGTCCCACTCGCTTTTTACCCGAATCTACTGTTGGTTGTAAATTTTCTAATTTAATCATTTGTTTTTTTAATTTTGTACTTCATTAACGCATTAAAAGTTCCTCTAACAACTGTGGATTTATTTCTTGAACCGATTATTTTTGCAACCAAATTTTCTAATCCTACAGATTCGGCAATAACTCTGACCGGACCCCCTGCAATAAGACCCGTTCCTTCTTTTGCTGGCTTAAGAATAATCTTTGTCGATTTATATTTAACTTCAACGGGATATTTTAAAGATTTCAATTCTTTGTCATAGTCAATCTCCTTAACAACTCTTCTAGCTCTTCTTTCAGCTTTTCTAATTGCCGAAGCCACATCTTTTGCTTTGCTATGAGCGATACCAACGGCTCCTTCTTTATCTCCGACAACGACTAAAGCTGTAAATCCGATCTGATTTCCACCTTTAGTTTTTTTAGACACTCTTTTAATTTCTACCACTTCTGTTTTATATTTACTCTCTTCAGCATCTTGGAATCTATTTTTTTGGAATTTATTTTGGTTTTGATAATTATTCATAATATTAAAACTTTAAACCTCCCTTTCTCGCCCCTTCGGCAAGCGCCTTTACACGTCCGTGATAAGCATATTTACCTTTATCAAATAACACATTTTTAATATTTTTCTTCTTAGCCAATTTGGCAAGATTTTCTCCTGTTTGGAAGGCCTGAGTTTTTTTATCAATTTTTTTATAAGTTTTCTCTTTTTGAAGAACCTTGCTTGAGTAAGACACCATTGTTTCTCCAGTCAACATATCAACAATCTGGGCCCAAATAAATTTGTTGGTTCTATACACAACAATCTTTCTTTTTCTTGAACCTTTTTTTAGTTTTAATCTAACCCTATTGGTTCTTCTGGTATATTTATCAATTAAATTTATATTATTCATGTTTTACTCAGCAGTTTTTGCTGCCTTTCCAGGTTTTAACTTAACTACCTCGTTCTCATATCTTATGCCTTTGCCCTTGTAAACATCGGGCTTTCTGACATCTCGTATAGAGGCAGCAATCTGACCAACTAATTGTTTATTTGCTCCTGAAACAATAATTTTATCATTCTCTGTCTGAATAATAATCCCTTCAGGGGGTTTTATCTTGACTTCATGAGAAAATCCAACTATAAGAATCAGCTCCCCCCCGCTAACACTAGCTCGGTAACCTGTTCCAACAACCTGTAATGTCTTAGAAAAGTTGTTGACTACCCCATTA
>DIVO01000039.1 GCA_002428285.1 Patescibacteria group bacterium UBA6130
AAACAGTTAAAACGATTGGAATTAAAGCCCGAAAAGAAATAGAACTATTTACCGATAAAAAAATATTCTTAAGACTTAATGTAATCACCGATCCTCACTGGCCGGAAAAATATCTTTAACTCTTTGGATATTTGTTTAAAAAGTTACTGTTATCTTGAAGAATTTTATGTTATAAAATAGACTGTTCAGATACAAAAAATATAGAAATCTAACTTCTAAAAAATGATTAAAGTAAGCAATCTTACAAAAACCTTTGGACAGATAAAAGCCGTAGATAATATCTCGTTCGAATTGAAACCAAAAATTATTACCGGACTTTTAGGGCCAAACGGTGCAGGCAAAACAACAACCATGAGGATGCTGACAGGACTTGTTACTCCCGATAAAGGCAAAATATCTATAAATAACAAGGATATAAAAAAAGAACCGCTTGAAATCAAAAAAATGCTAGGGTATTTACCTGAAGAAAATCCTCTTTATTCTTTTCTGACAGTAAAAGAGTATTTAAATTTTATCTCTGAAATAAAAGGAATTAAAAATACTAAGAAAGAGATAAATAAATATGTTCGTGATTTAGGGATTGATAAAGTTATGAATCAAAAAATTGAAAATCTCTCCAAAGGATTTAAGCAAAGAGTGGGATTATCTGCTAGCCTTATGGGAAATCCTGATCTCTTAATTTTAGATGAAGCAACATCAGGATTAGATCCCAATCAAAGAATAGAGATTAGAGATTATTTAAAAAAGATCAAAAAAACAATTTTGTTTTCTTCTCATATTTTAAGTGAGGTCCAACAAATTTGCGATGAAGTTATAATTATCAACGAGGGAAAAATAATTGCTCAAGGAAAAATTAATAAACTTTTAAAAGCTAAGCAGCAATTAAAAGTCGGTTTTAAAAATACGACTAAAACCAAAGTCGAAAAAGAAATTAAATCCAATAAAGATATTGAATTCGAACTCTCCAAAGATAAAGGCATTATTTGGCTAACGATTTCCTCAAACAAAAAAATCGACCTGAGAAAGCCGGTATGGAAAATATCCGAAAAATTAGATGCCCAAATCTATCAAATGGAAGAAGAAAAACAGGATCTCGAAAATATATTTAGCAGATTAACCAAAAGTAATGATGAATAATTTAATCCCCTTATATAAAAATGAATTAAAAAGATATTTCTACTCTACTGGAAATTATGTATTTATTGCTCTCTTTGGTTTAGTTAATAATTGGTTATTTTTTCAAAACTTTTTTCTTAACCAACAAGCAAGTCTTTCCGCTTTTTTCCAAAATTTGCCTTTCTTGTTATTATTTCTAATTCCCGCACTGGCAATGGGTCTGATGAGCGAAGAAAAAAACAAAGGCACATGGGAGATTCTGCTTTCTCTGCCGGTAAAAGAAGCAGAAATTATTCTTTCAAAATATTTGGCAGGATTTACTGTTGTAATCGCAAGTTTTTTGACAACTATTGCCCTGCCAATCACTGTTTACACTCACGGAAACCCAAATATATCTGTAATTTTTACTGGATATCTAGGTGCCTTAATCCTATCAGCAAGTTACCTGGCATTAGGAGTATTCGTTTCGTCACTCACGAAACAACAAACCATCAGCTTCTTAATTACATTCGCCGTGTTGTTTGTTAACGACATCTTTTCCCAAGACTACTTTTTATTGCGTCTGCCTTTGAGTTTTAGAGACGTAATTTCATCGCTAAGCTTAACGCCTTATTACAAAAACATCGTCAACGGACTAATCACTCTTAAAGGAATCGTTTTTATAATGACATGGATTATTACTTTTATAATCCTTTCCTACTTCCATCTGAAATCAAGAAAGGACAGCCGATGAAAATAATCAAAGAATTCTTTACAAAGGAAAAAAACAAAGGCATGCTTACCGCTTTAAATGTTTTGATAATAGTCATATTGATAAACATCCTTGTTTCTTTTTCACATTTTAAAATTGATCTTTCACCTAATAAAATTCACTCAATTTCTCCCGCTACCAAAAAAATAATTAAAGAAGTTGATGATATTGTAGAAATTAAAGTTTTCATTTCCGAAGAACTACCCCCACAAATCTCTCCCCTAAAAGAGGAGCTTCTTTCTTTACTGCAAAATTATAAAGATGTCTCAAATGACAAAATAATCATCAAAAGAGCTGATCCTAACAAAGATTCACAAGCAAAACAAGATGCTACTAAATTAGGAATCCAGCCGATGCAATTTTCAACCGTTGAAAGTGACAAACTCGAAGTGGCAAATGGCTATTTTGCCTTAAGCGTATCGCACAAAGATGAGGTTGAAGTAATTCAAGCTCTCCAAAACCTACAAAATTTGGAATATTATCTAACTTCTTCAATTAAAAAAGTTTCATCAGGTGAGATTAAAAAAATAGGAATGACCAACGCCGATCCTGATCCCCTAACAGGAAGCCAGCCGCTTATTGCCCAGGGGATTGAGCAATCATATAGTTTTAATCCAATTAATCTGGAATCAGAAACATACGATTTAGATTCCATAGATGTTTTAATTATCAACAATCCTATCGATGAACTTTCTCAGAATGCCCAAGTATATATAGATCAATTTATTCAATCTGGAAAAGGTGTCATAATTTTTTACGACCAATTCAATATTAACAATCAACTTCAAGCTACACCAAATACAAGCAACATTATAGAGATAATTAATCATTATGGTTTTGAGGTTCAAAACAAAATGATTCTGGATTCATCTGCCGTTGTTGCCGGTTTTAGAAGCGCTGACAGTTCTTCGTTTTACACCCTATACCCTTTCTGGATAAAAACTACTCAACAAGGTTTAAACTCTGATTATTCTTTTACTTCTGGAATTAATACTCTGGTTTTTAATTGGACTTCACCTTTAGTTCTTACAAAAGATGCGAATTATTTAGTTAAAACAACTGATCAGGCATGGATTGATCAATTAGAAACTCCAAATTTGGATCCCACAAGAAAATACTCTCAAGCCGATGTCAAAGAAACCGGATCCAAGGTGATTGCAGGCGTTCAGCAAAACAAAATTGAATCTTTATTTTCAAACGACAACCTGTCAAAAAGTGTTTTTCAATCCATAAACAAGGAAAAACTGGTTTCAGGAGAAAATAATCTAAGACTAGTCGTTGTCGCCGATGCCGATTTCATAAGCGACAACACACTTATGAATAATCAGGAAAATTATGTTTTTGCCATGAATACAATCGACTTTTTAGCACTCGAAAGCGATCTTTCATCAATAAGATCAAAAGCTCTTTCGGTGTATCCTCTAAAAAATATCGAAGACAGTCAAAAACAGATAATTAGGATTGCCGGACTACTCTCACCTATTCTTATATCAGGAATCCTGTTTGGAGGAGTTTATTTTTATCGCAAAAAATATATAAATTCATCACAAACAAAATGATAATGATGAAAGACAAAAACCTATCAATGACAACCGGTTTAATTTTATTGCTTGTTATCGGAATTGGTATTTTCTATTTTAAATCCAGACCGTCGGAAAAAAATGGTAGTCAAATTGATAAAGAATATATTAATAAAATCGTAATTGAAAGTTCACAAGAAAAAATTATTCTCAAAAAAAATGGAGGATGGGTAATTGAAAGCAGTAATAATATTCCGGCAAATTCCTCTAAAGTTGATTTACTGCTTGACTCACTAAAAGAGATAAACAGATCCGAATTGGTCTCAAAAAATCCAGATAACTTTCCCGAATATGGTATTAACGATCAGTCTCCAAAAATTATTCTATACCAAAACGAAAAAGAATTTGAGGTGGTTGTAGGAGATATTTCTTTCAATAGAGCCGGTAATTTTGTGAAATATAAAAATGGACAAGTTCATCTGATATCGAGTTATTTAAAAAACAGAATTGAAGATACGGTTTGGGAAAACAGAAGCGTATTTTCTTTCATTCCCAGCTCTGTTCAATCTCTTTCAATCGAATATAAGGACAAAAATCAAGAGTTCATAAAAGAAGACGATCAATGGCAGACTGACATAAAAGTAAATCTTGAAAATATAGATAAATTTCTTTCAAAATTAACTTCACTTACTGCCATTAATATTTTCACTTTGGAGGAAAAAGGAGAAGAATTTGAAACCCAGGATAAAATTAAAGTAACTCTAAAAATTGAGGATAAGAATACTATCTTTTATTGTGGCAAGAATTCGCAATTATTAAAAAGAGAGGATTCTCCTTTTATTTACGAAATAAACTCCAGCGACAAAGCAGAAGTTTACGATTTGATTAAAAATATTACTCCGGCTTACTTTCTCTGAATACTCTTCTTAAAACCTTTAAGAAATAAAGCAATATATATCATCGCCCAGCCCACAAGATAAAAAAGAATCGGGAACACTTCACCAATAAGAATATTCAGCCAGCGTTGAAGACGGTAATGAGGCTCAGCCGTAATCAAAGAGTTAATAGTCTGTTCTCTTAATCCGGCAACAATATGCTTGTCATATTCATAACTAAAAGTTAATAAGGCAAATCCGATAGACAAAAACACGGCAAATCTTGAGGGAGATTTTATAGCTAAATATAAACTTAATAAAAGCCCAAAAAAATAGGCAAACACAATATAGTTATGAACAAACAAAGCATAAATTGTATGAATAACATTCTGTTGAAGCTCTAATCCTGTCGGTGTCATCTAATTATTTTATCAAACAAACTCCAAAAATTAATTTTTTGATATCTAATATGTTGTGTTAGACAGTGCGGAGACAAATATGAAGTAAAAGTCTTTAACCAATCGGGAATGTAATCAATTTCGATTTTCTTTTCAAACCAATACCCCGCCGCTTCCATTAATCCTTTAGAGCCAATTACATCTAATGGCGCAATTCTGATAATAAATTTTTTATTCTTCTTTTTGGCAAAAACTCCATATCCCATTCCGGGTCGAAGAACAACCTTCTCCTTAGAAACAAAAGAACAAATATCTCCTTCAGCATCAATGACTAAAGCCTTTTCCAACTCCTGAAATTCTTTACCTGTAATTTTAATCCTATAAAAATTAGATATTCTAAAAAGATTTCTTCTCAGCAATTCTTTGGCATTATCTAAATCTCTTTCCGACCCAATTAATATCAAATCGTCAAGCGCTTTTTCTACTTGCGATACGTTGTCAATGGTAATAAATTCATTCAAAGAGGAGATAAACTTGTTCCCATCTTCATAAAAAGAATGAATTAGAGCAATTTGAAGTTTATACAAAACTCTGTCTAATTCATAAAACATTTTCCAGAGTTTTTTAAAAGTGTCTTCTGAAACTTTGTCAGCCGGACATGTCAATTCAATTCCTCTTTCGTCGAAATTAACATCAAAACCTTTGAAAAGTCTTTTTTTAAGTTTGCCTTTACTCAAAAACATTTTAAACAATAATTTAGAAAAATCCGTTGCCGACACTAAATTCAAATCTTTTTTATCAATTTTTATCTCATTCATTTGGCTTTCAGGAAGCATGTGAAGATAATGAGAATGAAAAACACGAACAGACTGACCACCAGCGTAATACCTTCCATCTTCATCTTTAATAAAGGAAAAGGGGGTTGAATTATAGCCAAAAGCAAAATCTCCCTCTACCTGCTTGCCATATTTATTGAATAATTTGTATAAAAGAGAGGTCACTTTTGTTAGAGCCAAAAAATCATCATTCTTTAAAAAAGATAAACAAGGAACAAATCTTTCGGAAAGGCTCCATAATTGAAAATGAGGATATTTTTCTGGAAGATAACTTCTTTTAGGAAACACCAACGCCCAAGAATTTTTTACCTGATCTGAATCAATTGTATTGCCATCAATCTTAAAAAAACATTCCAAAATCAGCTTTTTGGCATCATTGATTTTAAACAGTCCAACTATTTCGTTGCAGATTTTCTGACGAAGAAATTTTGGCTGAAGTGAACTCCATGGATCAAGAAATTTACTTTTAAGTTCTTCAGACTCATGAGAGTCTTTGAGATTATATATGGTTCTGGGAAATCCTAAAACTTTTACTTTCATTCGTCTATTATTACTCTTTTTGACTTGGATTTTCCACCTTTATCAATAAATAATTTTGATTTAGGAATCTCAAAATATTTTGATAAAACTTCAATCAGCTGTTTGTTAGCTTTGCCCTTGATCGGCTTAGAAGTTAAATAGACCTTCAGACCACTATCAATTTTCACAACTTTAGTTTCTTTTGAGCCAGTCTTAACTTGGATATCAATTTTCACTTTGAACTTAAAAATGATAAAATAATCCACCCAATTATGCGGAGTGATGTAATGGTAGCATGTCGCTCTCTGAAAGCGAAAATCTAGGTTCGAATCCTAGCTCCGCAACAAAGTTTACCCAAAAGATGGTTATAAAATCTTTCAGATAATAAATATTTATAAAAATAAGCAGAGCTTGTTTTTCCAAACTACGTTTATGAAAATAACAAAAGCTACAGTTGAATCAAGCGGAGTGGTTTATAAACTCAGATATTCCGACCATGATGGTTTTGATCATTTACCTTATAAACAGTGCAAACAGGTTTATGGAGTCTGTTTTTATAATGACAATATGGTTGTTGTTTATTCAACAAATGATAGAAAAGGCAACATCTGGAATTTGCCTGGTGGGACTAAAGAGAAAGGTGAAACATATGAACGAACTCTCATTCGGGAAATTCAGGAGGAAACCAATATGCGTGTTTTAAAGTACTTGCCTGTTGGCGTGCAAAAAGTAGTTAACCCTGATAGATCTATTGACTACCAACTTCGCTATGCGGCACTAGTTGAACCAATTGGAGAATTTGAATCTGACCCTGATGGAGATATCCAAAAAATACTTTGACTGGGGTGAAATTGGAGACAGAATAGTTGCTCGTGCTTTGAAGCTTCGGACAAATTTAAAAGCTCAACTTTAATAATCTAAAAATAGATCGCCTTTTCTTATTTTCAATTAAGAACTTGGTTGATGGTGAAGCAGAGATTCACTATTTCGAAGGAACCTGGCAAACAATTAAAGAAGATGGCGTTTATAAAATGTTGAAGAGTAAAATATTAGAAGTAGAAAATCCCGGTTGGGATTGGTTCTATGAATAAATATGTTATCTGATAAAACTGTTCAGGAATATAAAGATATTTTCAAGAAAGAGTTTGGACAAGAGTTAACAGACGCCGAAGCAAGAGAACAAGGAACCCGTTTATTAAAGTTTTTTGAATTACTAATAAAAATTGACCGGAGAAATAAAAATGAACAAGTATAAACAAAGAAAGGGCAACTTATACCAAAAGGGCTCTGATAAGCCATTTAGTATTAGCCGATCCAAAATTGATCTGTTTTTTGAGTGTCCAAGATGTTTCTATCTTGATCGTAAACTTGGTTTGGGTAGACCCGGAATGCCGGGATTTACTTTAAACTCAGCTGTTGATGCTCTTCTTAAAAACGAATTTAATCTACTTAGAAAAAGCGGACAAAGACATGAACTAATGGTTAAGTATGGGATAGACGCAATTCCCTTTACTCATCCCGACTTACCCGAATGGAGAGACGACCATTATAAATATGTCGGTGCCTTAAACCTACATAAGCCTATAAACATTGAGATCTGTGGAATTATCGATGATGTATGGATTAATATAATAAAATTAAACTCCATATTGTTGATTACAAATCTACATGCACAAGTAAAAATATAAGTTTGGATGACGAGTACAAGCAGGAATCTAAGAATCGTCCACTAAAATTGCTGATGCATTCTTTGACAGGGAAAACAACGTTACTTATCAAACAAATTTGATATTCTTATTGCATCTTTGTCTCCCAATACTTGAAATCGATTACTTTGAAGATAAGTCCCAATTTCCTCACGCTTCTTCCCCAATAATGCACTTCCAATGGGTGACACAGGTGACACAATCATCTCTTTGAGATTATCAAAAGATCCACCTAAATAAAAAGCATCTTCTATTGTTAAGACATGAACTAATGAAGATTGAATTCCAGCTGCAATAATATCAGGGTCATCCAATAAACTAATTTTTACCATATGACCAACTTCAACTAGCGTATTCTGTAAAGGTCTGGGAATTTCTTCTATCTTTCCATTTTTTGAGTCTATCATCTGTAAAAGTCTTATTGCCAACTCTTTTTGACATTGTTGTTCACGATACGCCGTACTATGCCATTGATCACCTTCCCATAATCCTGCTCCTGTTTTTGAAATATCATCCACTTCAGATCTCCTTCTTCGAATATCTTCCTCGAGAAGTTTTTTTGTTTGAGGCAACATTCGATAAATCTCCAAGCTCATATATAAATATTACCAAAAATGAAACTAATCGATAGTAACAGTCCAAGTGATTATTCTTCTTTCAACTAAGTGAATAGTATAATAAAAGATTATTCCTAATAGACTTGAGGCTGTAATAGTCGCAAAAACATATGGTGTATTTAATGTGTAGTAGTTTGAAATTATCAAAAAACCCAACCCTTTATTGGATCCTATAAACTCACCCACCAAGGCTCCGACAACTGCCAGTGAGCTCGATACTTTTAAAGCTGAAAAAAGATAAGGAAGAATGCTTGGAATTATCAGCATTCTAATAAGTTGAATTTTACTTGCTGAATAAGCTTTGAAAAAAATAATTAAATCTCTATCCAGAGATTTAACCCCCCTAAGCACATTTATCAATGAAGGGAAAAAACAAATTAATGCGGCGGTTGCAATTTTTGAACACTCTCCCGGGCCAAACCACATTACTAATAATGGCGTTAATGCAATTACAGGAATTGTTTTTAAGGTAATTGCAAACGGCATTATCGTATTTTCAATATTTTTATTAAAAGCAATTCCCAGGGCGATAGATACACTAATTAAGTTGGCAATAAAGAACCCCAAAAACGACTCCCTCAAAGTGATAATGGAGTTTAAATATATTGATAAACTATTTTCTTGCATAGCCTTAAAAACTTCAGTCGGGTTCGGTAATATATATGACGGTATTCGTGAAATGGTAACTATAAGATGCCAAATTAGAAAAAATATTGTAAGGGTAGATAAGGTTTTAATTATCTTGTCCATTTATTAACTCCTCTTTAATTATCTTTACATATCTAATAAATCTTTTAGAAAACATCGTCATTTCATTTCTTTGCAAAAAAGTAACCTCTACAATTTTCTTAATCGTTGCCGGTCTCGGGGTTAGTATAATTATTTTATCTGACAAAAACACAGCCTCGTTAATTGAATGTGTAATCATAACCGTAGTCTTTTTAGTCTTTTTATGTATTTCCAGCAGTTTTAATTGCATCTTTGACCTATTAATCTCATCTATTGAGGAAAGCGGCTCATCGAGAAGTAAAATCTCAGGATCCAATATTAAACTCCTTGTAATAGATACTAATTGCTGCATGCCACCGGAAAGATTATACGGCTCCATTAATGCGTAATCCTTTAATCCAACCATTTTCAGAAGTTCAATAGCTTTTTCATTACCTTCCCGAATATTAGCTATTTTTTGTGGAAGCAGTATATTATCCAATACGCTTAGCCAAGGCAATAAGTTTGGTTTTTGAAAGCAATATCCGATTTTTCTTTTCTTTCTTGCTTCAGAAGGCGATTCTCCGTTTATCATTATAGATCCCTTGTAATCATCTATTATTCCACCGATTATATTTAAAATTGATGTTTTACCGCACCCGAACGGTCCGACAATGGAAACAAATTCTCCTTTTTCTATCGTAAAATTCAAATTTTTAACAGCAAGAAGCCTGCTATTGCTGTAATACTTTTCAAGCTTATCTACACAAATGAGGCCCATTATTTCAGGAAGTCGTTAGTAAAAGTCTTATCGATATCAATAGGACTTTTAAGAATATTTTGGGCAATTAAAGTATTCTGCATCTCTTCCCATACTTCCTTTTCGGAGTAACCGATTTCTCCATAACCCGTTATTAATGGTTTACTTAGTTCAAGAAATTTTGCTTGATGATCCCGATCCAATGAATTATTTGCAGATAAAACTTCGTCAATTGCTTTTTCAGGATTTTCAAATGCAAGGTTCCAACCTTCTACACTCGCCTTTATAAAGCCTCTCACCTCCTCTGGATTATTTTTAATCATATCTTCGGTAGCAAACAAGACATCCGCATAAAATCGAATTCCAAAATCACGGGGTTTTATCAAATTAACTTCAAAGCCCTGCTGAGCTAACAAAATAGGCTCATTAATTTCGTAAAGTATTTGCGCATCAATCGCGCCTGTAGTTAGTTGAGATAATCCGACTAAAAGAGCAATTTCGTTAATCTTTTTTGAGTCTATATTTTCTTTTGCAAGTAATGCTCTGTAAACCGTTTCTTCATCCCTTCCGTATATTATCCCCATCTTTTTCCCAACAAGATCTTTAGAGGAAGTGATACCATTTTTCTTCATAGAACCTATTGCAACTGGAGTATCCTTATAGATAACAGCCAGCGCTACAACAGGTAGACCTTTTTCCCTTGCCAAGATTATCTGATCAGCTCCGGTAATTCCGAAGTCATTTACTTTGGTCACTACCATTTGTATGGGAGATACTTCGGGTCCTCCCGGATTAATAGTAACTTCTAAACCATTATCCTTGTACAAACCTTCGTTTTCCGCAATGTAGTAACCGGCGAACTGAGCTTGATCAAGCCATTTGAGACGAAGTGAAACTTTTTTAATTTCTTCAATTTTGGGGTTATTTAAACTACTTTTATTCCTAATTGTAAGGAACATTACAAAAACAAGAATTGCGACAACTGCAAGTAAGGTGAATTTTTTCATAGTTAATGCTTAATAAACACGATTAATTCCAGAAAATAATATGTATATTATAGTATAAGTTTTATAAAAACAATAATTCGCTCGTATAAAACTTCATATTTTGCAAATTACCTTGATTTTGGCAATTTTTTCCTCGGGTAAAATTCCACCCTCCTGGGCTAAACATGCAGCTCCCATATATGACCCTATAAACGCACACTCAGGTAATGATCTGCCACGAACAAAACCTGCAAAAAAACCAGATTTATAACAATCACCCGCACCGGTTGTATCAACAATATTAGACCCGGGGTTAATAACATCAACATGCCTATTTTCAAACCCATCCTTAGTATTCATAAACAAATCAGAACCTTTAGACCCCCTTGTAACCACCAAAACTCTTCTACCATCGGCCACAAAATCTCTCGGAGATCTTAAGCCACTTATTTCTAAAGCTGTTTGATATTCTTCTTCATTTAAAAATATCAGTCTACTACTATCAACTACAGCAAAGTCTAAATAAGCAGAATCGAAATGTATATAAGGACCCGGCTCGTATGAAAGATTTTTTATTCCAACACCAGCTAATCTCTTTGCCAATCCCGGAGGACAACTTACTAAATGAACAACACTATATCTGAGTGAGGCTTCCAGGTCAACTTTCATTGTTTCCATTGCCAGATGACATCCATTATCAATCCATTCGACATTTACAACAGAGCTGGAGCCAGCAGATACCCTGCATTCCGGCAATTTATCTAAACCAGCTTCTACTAAATCAATATTGATGTCGTTTTCCAACAAATAACCTCTATAGCGCTCACTAAATGCATCTTTACCAATAACAGAAAGTAGACCAGAAGATATGCCCATCCTTTTTGCATTAACAGCTATTGCAGGTGCAGAACCTCCATACCTTTCATTGCCGAAAATAATATCCCGGGCTATATTTCCACAAACCAATAATTCACGACTCATGCTTTAAAAAAATAAAATGGGGCAGGATTAACTACATCAACAGGATTTTCCAGTTTTCTGCTTAACGATTTTTTTAATATTTAAGTTAATCTCTATTCCCATATCACTTAGCATTTCCTTGACCAGACAAATTGGAAAACCGATACTGTTGGGGTAACAATCGAATTCACTTCCTATAAACAACCCATTTTCATCCTGTTGACCATAACCTCCCGCCCTGGTCATACCAACACCGGTCTTAATATAATCCTCTATTTTTTTGTCGCTGACGTTAGCCATCACATACTCTGTCCTTTTAGTTTTGGTTAACCTCTTACCAGTTTTAGCGTTTACAATACTTACGGAAGTAACAACAGTAGCAGACTTACCTCTTTGCATATAGAGCATTCTTCTTTGGTCATTAATGTCTTTGGGTTTTTCAATAATTTGATTATTGAATGCGACAACAGCATCAGAACCAATGATCAATCCATCCAATAATTTATCAGCTACGGCCTGAGCCTTTGCTTCGGCTAACATTCTGGTCAACTCTTCCGGATCGGCGCTTCTTAACTTAGTTTCATCGATTTCGGGGTTAACAGATTCAAAGGGCACACCAAGCCATTGCATCATTTCAATTCTACGGGGTGATTGCGAAGCAAGAATAATTTTCATAATTGTTTTCTCCTTAATAAACCTCCATCAATTATACCAGTTAACTGAGAAAAAACATCATTCAAGGGTTTTGTTGCATCAATACCGATAAATCTCTCGGGCTCTGTTGTTAAAAGATCAATATATCTTGCGTGTTTTTCTACAAGCCATTCCGGTGTTATCGGATGGTTCCCTTTTTGAGCCTCTTGTTCCCGCACCCAAGCAACATCAGGAGGCACGTTCATTATAAACACTTTGGGGGGCTCAGAAATCAGAGGTTCCGCTTTTCTAATAACATCCAAACTGGGTAGAGCGGCATTTGCCGCATAAATAGAATATACATGCCTATCCCAAAGAAGTATGTCGGCATGCGTTCCGTCCAGGCTTGCATACGAACGGCATATGTCTTCCTTGAAAAATCTTATCCCTCCCATACCCATACTATTGAGTTTCACGATATTTCTGCGAATTGCCTTTCCAAAATCAGTCTGACTCAATCCTGAAAGGACAGCAACATTACAGCCTTTTTCGGAGTAATACTTATGAAGACTCTTTATAGCTGTGGTTTTTCCACCACCATCTATACCTTCAAAAGCATATTCGAGAAACGAGCCGTTTTGATTTTCTACCATATTTAATTATTATTTGACTAATCGTTTTTCTTCACCCTTAATAAAATTTCTTATTATCTCAGCATTATGTAAAG
>DIVO01000047.1 GCA_002428285.1 Patescibacteria group bacterium UBA6130
AATGTTACCGAGGTGGCGATGGCAGGCCTAAAAGATCCTTTGCTCCCACTCAACTTCCTCTCGATCGCCTTTTGGCTTCTGATCTCCCGGATAAATCCAGGCTCTTGGAGTTATATGAGTTCAGGAAGGCGATCAACCCTCTTGTGCTGCGCGAGAAGATAGAGCAAGCGATTGAAAAGTTGTTGGCTTTGCCTTGCCTGGGGCCAATGGAAAAGGTCAATTTTTATGCGACAAAACTGAACCTTAAAGAACCGTCAGTAACATTATCATTTGAACCAATGATGACCGTTCGGTAACATTATCATTTNNAATGTCCGTGATTAGGACGAAAGAGTAAGATCGTCATGGATTATAGCCTTGAACAGGTTAGCATATGGTGCTGAGATTTTGCCAGTTTTCAAGATCCTGAAACTAGCATTGTGGACGCTGCTTTCAGTCATCTTTGTTTTCCTGATATTCTGCTTTTTCTTCTCAGCTTTCAAAGCCTCAAACTTGAAACTTTTTTCATATAACTCCGATTTTTGGGAGATAAGCAGGGGCATGGCTTCTGCCCCAGCCAGGCTCCAACTTACGCCACAGGTTTTCATTCGGTGGGCGATCAGCTTGCCAACATTGGATTCAATTGCTCCCATGGAAGGTTCGGAAATGATAAAGGCTGCATTGTTTCTTAGATACATCAAGCAGGCTAAGCGCTTCTTCACCTGAGGTTTTGTTGCTCCAACAGTGGCATCAAGCAAAGTTTTTTCAATGGTAAAATCAATACCAGATTTTTATAAAGATAAAGGGAAGCTGGAAGCAAATATGGAAAGTAATCCTTCAGATGTTTTATATTGGAAATTGACAGAATGGGCGCTGGAAGAAGCAAAATCTGGGATGGATAATCGAGCCAAGATAGAAGAAGAAAGAATTCTGAGCGGAGAAAATGTTGAAATTGTTCACACACAAGCGCTGAGAGATTTCGAATATATTAAGCAATTAATAATTGGAGGAGTAAATTTCTTACGATTAAAGAAGATCGAATTCCAAGGAATAGCTGCTGATTTAGGCTCAGGAACTGGTATGGGTGCAACTATTTTGTCAAAACTTCCGGAAATAGAGAAAGTATTTGCTATAGAATATTCAGAACAATTTGTTTTGAGGATCATGCCAGAAGTTTTTATCAGATTTGATGCCGATAGAGGAAAAATTGTGAGGGTTGTTGGGGATTTTAATTCTCTTGAAATCGAAAATAATTCACTTTCATTAATACTCGATGTTGACTCCTTCCACCATTCTGAAGATTTAAATATTTCACTTAAGGAGTGCAATCGGGTCTTGAAGCCAGGTGGTGTAATAATATCTGTAGATAGAGCATGGCCAGATAAATACACCCGTAAGGAGTTGGACGAGAAACTAAATGTCGAATTTAATGATCACGTTAAAAAATTATACGGGATACCTGAAGGACAAAAATTTACGAGAGGAGATTTTGGCGAACACGAATACACGATTAAAGAATGGGTGAAACATTACCAGCAGAATAATTTTCAGGTTGATGTTTTCTCCCAAATTCATCCTCCTGCATTAAATAGTATTTTTTTAAAAATTCCAGCTTTTGAATTCTCTATTAAATTAGCTGCTGTGTTGAGTAAATTGGGTTTTGCGAAACATTTAATTTACGGGTTTAACCCCACAAGAAAATTATTTGTTGCACAAAAAAAGTAAATTTATCAAATGTTTTTTCATGAGAAGCACGTTTCTTAGAATATGTTTCTTAGAATATGTTTCAGATGTCAAGGCTTCTTGTGTTATAATTTTTATTGATATATTTTAAAAGCATAAATAATTAAAGGTTTAATATGGACGATTTTTACCCTAAAATTATTTCTTCCTCAACAAATTATCCAATAAAGAATGTTATTATTTTTATGCTGCTAGGGGCATTAATTGGATTAATGCTAAGTTTCTTTATTCCACCGGTCTATGAAGCCGTCTCGATTATCACAACTAACATGGAAATAAGTCCGACTGGTACTGTAAATGAACTTATGTATGATTCGCAAATCAATTACATCTCGCATTTAGCTTACCACCCCCCAGTTCTTAAAGAATTATTTGACCTTGAAGCTGAGAAAGGGCATTACCTTAACGATACTGAGTTTGTTTACGAAGAAACAAGTGTCGAACGTGCATTAATGAATACGATACTCAAATATAGGCACACTGATCCTGGTATCGCAGCTCGGGTTGTGACAACTTGGGGCAAGCTGTTATACGATGCACTGTTACAGGCTTATCCTCACGGAGTTTTGGTCTCAGAAGCTAAGAGCCGATTAGATCGGATAGATTCCTGTGTCAATTGTGAAAATGCGAATCTTACAGCATTTTGCGCGAATTTGACGGAAGAAGACATTGAGAGGATAAATGAAGAAGCGAAACAAACCATTCTTATCGAAACCGAACTAAGCCTGGGATTGACCAGAGAAATCAATATCAGTAGTTATCAGCCAGCTTTCGTCCCAGAAGAGCCTTTACGTTTTACTCGAGGATCCTTAATTTTGAGTGGTAATTTTATCGGATTGTTGCTCGCCATAGTGTTCAATGAAATTATTCCCAATAGAAGAAAATGAAAAGTTCAGTAATTTCAACCATATCAAAAATTAGTTGGTATCTCTTAATTCTTTGTTTGCCATTTACGAGTTTTTCTTTGGTCTCGCAAGTCTTTGGTGGAACTTCTGTAGCGCCGCTTTCAATGATTTTTTTGATAATTTTATTTGTGATTGCATTTGTTCCTAACTTGCTCAGAACACGTTCCTTACCCTCACAGGTCATTCTTCTGCTTCTTTTTGTTGTTTCAGCGTTGATTTCAAGTGCATTAGGTAATTATATTTACATACCTTCTTATCGATCTGCTCCTGTCTTAAAAAATGCCATCGAAGGTTTTATTACTCTAGCTACAGGCGTTTCCTTTTTCATTATTACAATCATGTTGAATAAAGATGAAAAGTCGATCATTACATCCATAAAGTTTATTAATTTAAGTGGAATCTTAATCGTTATTTATGCTTTTGTACAGGCTGGTTCTTGGCGGTTAACCAACGAATACCCAGCTGTACTTTATAAATTCCAAGAAATCATTTCATCTAATGGGCGACTATATCCTGGCAGAGTAAATGCGATGGCTATGGAGCCGTCCTGGCTTGCGCATCAATTAACTTTGCTTTACATACCGTTATGGCTTAGCTTTACGTCTCAACATTTTTCAATTTATAAACGGAAGATGTTCAATCGGTTGAGCTATGAGTTTGTTTTTTTGATCTTTGGCTTTTTAGTAATTGTACTTACTTTGTCAAGAATAGGATGGCTCACTGCTCTCACTCTTGTGGTAGTAATCCTAATTCAGAAAATAAATCAAGCTTACGGGAATTACAATTTGAAAAGAAACCGAACTGTACGTTGGTCCAAACGATTGCTATTCTGGTTCGTTGTATTCTTGTCATTATTAATTATTGTAGGAATAATAGGGTATATTTTTACGCGAGTGGATCCAAGAATGGCAAAACTCTTTAATATATACCAATACATTGGGAAGGGACTGCCGGGGTTGATTGGATGGGCTAGCCTACTGGGAATCGGAGAGCGGATCGCTTATTGGTATATTGGATATCGCGTTTTCTTACTACATCCTTTCATGGGGGTTGGGCTCGGATCAACTGGAAATTTTTTTGGAAGCTTAATTCCAGAATTCGCTTTCAGATTACCTGAGGTCATAAAAGCTTTTGTTACTGAGTTAACGCCTCCCAATCCAAAGAGTCTCTGGTTCAGACTCTTAGCTGAAACTGGGGTTGTCGGTTTTACATTCTTTTCTGCCTGGGTATATCAACACTTTTATTATGCTAAATCATTAATTCGAGCTAAAGATAATAAGCTGATAAAGGTAATGGGTATTTTCGGAATTCTTGCGATTATTGCCCTAATACTTGAGGGATTTAGCCTTGATACATTTGGATTACCTTACTACTGGATAACTTTGGGATTTATTGCGGCTGCATATCGAATAAGAAAAGAAAAGGATCAAGATTAGACATAAATCTCCTGTTGGGTTTATAGAGTGGTTAGTCTTGGTTTGCTGTTTAGTCTCTATCGATAGGTTCTCTAAAGGTGATTGAAATTAGGTGAATGGATTGAGGGCAAAGATTACGCAACCTTTATTCTGTAAATTCATATCAGAAATACCCGCTGGTCAACTATTTGTATCTTTTTAGATAAGGTAACATAAGTTCCGCGCATTTAAAAAGGACGTGATCCTGAATCACTTGATAAGATTTGCCATGCAAAAAAAAACAAATTAGAAAGAATGTTACACCAACAACACTCACACCAGATTCCCTCACGGATGGTAAAATTAGACATAGTTTTTTGGAGACGCCATGAATAAGAATATCCGATTGTTTTTTACTACTATAGTCATGCTGGTTTTAAGCGCCTGTGCCAAACCGGCAGCGCGAGTTCCAACCACAGCACCCTCTCCAACACCACCTATACCAACAGACACCCCAGTCCCGATTGCTACACTTACCCTGGTGCCAACCACAACGGCGACCACTCTGCCGACCCTGACGCAGACGCCCACCTACACCGTTACGCCTTTTCCGGGCTTCGGCGACCGTTTCAAGTTCTACCAGGCCTGGACCGGAGACGAAACAACTT
>DIVO01000038.1 GCA_002428285.1 Patescibacteria group bacterium UBA6130
TGTTCTATTGGCGAAAGTTCTGTTAGAAAAAAGGGATTTTTCATGGATGATGATATTGTTTATCAATCCTGCCAATAATTTCATTTGATTTATCCAGTATTGCTTTTTTCTTATTTAATTGTGGAATTATATAATTTCTGCACACGGCCAACAATTCATCTTTGTATGTATTGAAAGTCGCGGGAGACAAGTTCATTTTTACTTGTTCTGATATTTCTTTCAATGGATCAAATGCTCTTTTTATCTGATTGCAGCAATAGCAAGACAAAACCAAATTGGCATCTTCGTTCATATAATCTTTGTATTTAGATTTTGGCAGTATGTGATCCAATTGGGCGCTTGTCATAGGGATAACATCTTGTAAAAGGTTTACTCCACAGTAGGCACAGCGGAAACCATCTCTGACCCATATATTAATCCATCGAGGGTCACCGGGTTTATCACCGTATTTACTTGTCAAACGAGCCTCTTGTGACAATTGATCAACTATATTATCTGTGTCCATTGTGTTCTAACCTCATATTGTCTCCATATTGTTTACAAACTTTGGAATAATTATATTTAATTTGTCACAAGCTTCATCAATTGCGTTTGTTAGTGCCTCATCGGAGGGTTCATTATCAAATTCTTTTTTATATAAAAGTAATCCAAGATTTGTTTCTTCTGTTCTTGGAAAAATATCTGCCAGGTTATTGTCAATCCATTGCGCCATTTTCATTTTTGATGGTTTATTGATTAAAATATGAATGGCAACGTAAAAATTCTTATTCACATTTTTTTTAACCCCAAGCATAATGTCTATATCTTTCCCAAAGGCAACACATATATTCAACTTGGTTTTGCCTTTAGTGACCCATAGGACAATACCAGCATCGGAAGATTTTTTCGCCTGATAAACAATGAAATTTTGTTCACCCAGCTTTTTAAGGTCACCGTCATGTTTAACTTTTAATATATCTGCATATTCTTTTGCCAAATTCCGGTTTTCATTTCGCGCAACAGAATCTACATTTGTCTTTACTGTTGAGGCCTCAGTTGAAGTTAGTGATGAGAAAGAAATTATTTCTTTGAGTGTCTTTACTTCCTCTTTTGAGAGTGTTGTATCATCGTTATCGGACTTCAATTGAATGCTTTTGTAAAATACATCCATAAAGGCGGATAACTTCTTTAAAATAGATGTATCATTATCCGCGTTAAGCTCTTTTCGTATTTCCGCAAACCTGATGTCTGTCTGAAGTGCGTCTTCATCCTTTAAATCATCAAAAAAGGCTTGGTCGATTTTATCTGGGTTCTTTTGCAGATAGCGGTAAACTGACTCATATGCTGTCTGTAGACATAAAGCGCCAAATAATATTATTTGTTTTTCGCTTTTTGTGGCTATTCCATCAGAGTCGTCAAACATTTTCTTTTTATCAGCCACAAGTTTCAGCAGAAGGAGGGAATTGAACAGTCTTTTCATGGTTCTCGGATTAAAGCCCACAGAATAAGTCACCATCTCCACATAAGAATCAATATTTTCCTTTTTACGCTCAAAACCAATTTTTTCCAGAAGGCTTTCAATATAATTTTCTATTTTGTATTGTCCGAGTGGCATGCTGAAAGGCAATTGGATGATCTTATCAAAAAAACTTTTTCCTTTGAGCTCATCACTTCCAACACCGAATTTCTTTTTCAATCCCTGTGATACTACCTGATAATCGCAGGCTAACACATAGACACAACCTGGCACGTCCATGAAAAGCTTAAATACCTCCAGAAGTTCAACTGCCTTTTCTGGCAAAAGCCTGTCTAAATCATCTATAAACAAAACAAGTCGTTTGTTATCACTTTCGCCGATTTTATCTTTAACAGATTTTTCTATCCCTTCTTTTAATTTGACAATCTGATGTGCAATATCAATATCATCATCTTGTTCACTTCCTTTAACTGCCTCACCCACCGCCGCTATCGCCGCACCGCCCACGCCACCAGACACTTCAGCAACACGGTTCATGAACCTACCAACATTCTTTCTGGTAAAAAAGCCACTCAAGAGCTTTTTCTTAGTAGCGTCATCTGTTCCTAATTTTTCTAAAAAAGAAGAAAGCAATGAAACGGAAAGGTCATTTTCCATGCCGAACTGCGAAAACTGCCAAGTATTAAACCAAATAGGATGTATGTCGTTATTTTTTTCTATATTCTTTTTGATAAGATTCATCATGCTCGTTTTGCCTGATCCCCAATCCCCTTGAAGAGCAATGGTCATTGGAGTTTCACACTTTTGAATGAACTCGCTCAAAGATAAAATATAATCCGATATGCCCAACGATTCCTGATCATCTCCGCCGAGTGGAATATCCCTTAACCCAAGATTTGTCATAATTTCCCCTTATGGTAATTATTTATCCACCATCTTCTTTAATTCCAATTCCACCTTGAAAAATGGCAGTCGTTTCGATTTGTCCATACACCCCCTTAATATAAGCAACTTCAGTTATGCCACCAATATTTATTCTATTTTTTTATACATTCCATCTATGCGACCACCTCGTTCACAGTAAGCGCTGCATTTACCACGCTGCTCTAATTGAAAATAATAATTAGGCTTCTGAATCTCTTTTACTGCTTTACTCGATTTGCCAAACTTCATAATAATTGTGCAAGAATCAGGATTACTTCTACCTTCAGATTCGTTGCCATATATAAGACTAAAGGGGGATGAATAACCCGGCTCTTTTTTTAGTAAAGCTTCTTGATTATCAAATTTACAGGCGTGATTATTTTTGGTGATGTAAAGCGTGAAGTTTACTTTATCCTCTGCAATAAATTTAATGTCTAAACGGCTATTTTTATCTGCATAACTGTTTACAAAATGGCCTGCCATGTTTTTATTGATATATTGTTTTTCCATTAACTCTTTTTCTTTTTGTCTTTTTACCTTTTCGGAATCTTCAGCTCTTTTTCTCGCGTCTTCTCTTTCTTGTTCAGCTTTTTGTGCGTATTCGCTAGCTTGTCTTGCTTTTTCATCTTCTTCTTTTTTAATAGCTTCTTGCTTTTGCTGTCTGGCTAAAATATCATCTAAAGCCCTAACAGCATCTTTTGATAGCAAGCTGTCCACATATATTTTAAGTTTACTATCTTCTTTTCTTGCATTATTTATCATCATCACAATTAAGGCTGTTGAAAAAGCAGAACTGTTGGCATAAAATTCACTTCCTGTGGCGAATCCCGGTTCCTTCTTATCATCCTTTGCATATTGTATTATTGATTTTTCAAGACTGTATCCAGCTTCGCTGTATGATTTTGAATAAAAATCTATTATCATATATTTTATTTTTTCTTTTTCTGTAGCTCCCGGAGGTGGAGCGATGCCCAATTTTTTTTGGTAATAAACTATTTTCTTTAATGCTTCCTTTGTATATGGTGCAGGTCCGGCGGCAAACACAGTACCTATTGAGCCCATAAGAAACAACAAAGAAAAAACCATAAAAATAAATTTTTTCATAAGTCCTCCTCTGGTTATGGTTTAAATGATAGGGAATTATCCAATTTAATTTAATGTATAGGGCTCTGACTTGTGTGTCAAGAAGATTTATATAAGGTACCGTTCGCCAATCAAGTTTAAGGATTATCGATCGAAATGTTGCACCCGAAATGGAAATTTAAAAATCAACAGTACAGGAAGAAATTATTCAGGGGCTGTTCAAANNCCGAGCTCTGAGGAGTGAGGCGTATTGTGCACGCGTGACCTTTAGGTTATACGCAGCAACGACGAAGGGCGAGGGAAACGCAGCAGACGCGTGCCCTGAAGGGTATGGGCGTTTTGTTAAAGCCTTTGGCTTTTGCCGGCAGGGAAATTACACAATTCTTTTGTTGCGCCTTCCTGACGGAAATGCGCATTCCGGTCAACAGCCCTGAGGATAAAAATCATTCCATTTTCAATTCAAGATGATACCGCGGCGGCAAGGAGGAGGCACCGCAGACGTATTATGAATACGTTGAGGATGCCGACGACGAAGCCAACAAAGATAGCGCTTTGAT
>DIVO01000011.1 GCA_002428285.1 Patescibacteria group bacterium UBA6130
AGGTAAATCTTTCCCCAAATTGTGACAAGCGAGACAATACCTCGCGTTCCCTATTTGCTATCATTTTTATTTCTCCTTGAAAGCACCACCCAAGACAACCGCTCTAGTTTGCTCCGAATTGGCTTTAGCAATCGAAGTAGTTTGCCCAGATCGAAAAACAAATACCACATAAACCCGTAAAGTAGTGTAGGAAGTCCATGTTTCCTAGCCGCCAGTTTCCTAAAGAATTTAATTCTCTTTACTACGATCTTCCGACTTATAAGGTCTTTGTCGTGCTTTTTTAACCCTATGAGAAACGCATCAGCTAGATCGTGAGACAAATCGACTGATGGATGATAAAGTACTGCTTTTTTAACTACTCTCGTTTTCAACCCGTTCTTTTCCGCTCTATCGGAGAAGTCTGAGTCCTCACCCCAAGGTATCTTTTCATCAAAATAATACCCGCCAATTTTATCCTTGATACTCAAACTGAAAGCCAAACCAGGTATATACATTTTTTGATCATTGTCATTAAAAAAAGTTCTTAAATTTGCCACAGGAGACAAATATGGGGAGCTCCTCTCTGA
Organism: Patescibacteria group bacterium UBA6130; assembly: GCA_002428285.1. Classification (GTDB taxonomy): domain Bacteria; phylum Patescibacteriota; class Microgenomatia; order UBA12405; family UBA6130; genus UBA6130. The sequence goes on from DIVO01000011.1 coordinate 567, forward strand.
TCGAAAAACTAGCCTTGGTTTAACTACATCGTATTTATCTAGCGCTTTATCTATTAAACCAATTGTTCCTTTTTCGAATACGGTATCTGCATCTGTTACAATTACCTTTTTTGTCTTCATCAATTCAAGACCTCTATTGTTTGTTATCGCCGCATTGTGCAGTGGAACAATACAGTGATTCACACCCGTTTTAATCACCGCGCTTTGCAGTTTCTTGTTTGGAGTCATAGATACAATAACTGGAGAATGTGGCGAAGTTGATTTTATTGAACTAATACAATCAAGCACCCTGTAATCATCGCTGCATCTAATTAAAACTGTAATCATATCTTATAAAAAGCCAGTATTTTTGAACAAATATAGTCAATTTCTTTATTTTTTAGTTGTGGAAAAATTGGTAATCTCAATATCCTCCCTGAAACATTGTCCGTGACTGCCATATCCCCCATAATCCGAAATTTGTTTGGATTTCTTCTCACAAAAGGAGAGTCATGGAGCGGTAAAAAGTGAAATGAAGCCTGTATTCCACCCTTCCTTAACACCTTTAACAAATTATCCCTCTCTTTCTTAGACCTACATACCAACCAAAATAAATGGAAATTTGAACTAATCGGATGCCTTGAAACTTCCACCTGGATCTTTTCCAGTTCTCTCAGATTCCTGTAGTAAGTTCCATAAACTCTCTTTCTTTCTGATTGTATCTTGGCAGCTTTATCTATCTGGGTTTTTAATAAAGCAGCCTGTACATCAGTCATAAAATATGAGCCTCCTATTCTTTGCCACTCATATTTATCCACTTCACCCCGCAGGAATGATTCTTTGTCTGTTCCAAAACTTCTTATTTCCTCACAACTTGTAATTAAATCTCCATCGCTTGGAATTACCAATAAGCCACCCTCACCACAAGTGACATTCTTTGTGTGATGAAAGCTGAAACACCCCACATCTCCAAAAGTGCCCAGATATCGATTGTTGTCCTTAATAAATAGTCCCTGAGCAGCATCTTCAATTAACTTCAACTTGTGTCTGATACATATTTTTTTAATTTTCTCTACTTGCGCTGAAATCCCTCCGTAGTGGACAACAACAATGGCTTTTGTTTTTTTGTTAACCGATTTTTCAACCTTATCGGGGTTTAAACCTAGCGTATTCGGTTCGATATCCACAAAAACAGCTTTTCCCCCTGCTTTAATAATTGAGTTTACTGTTGAAACAAAAGTAAAACTTGGGCAGATTACTTCGTCAGTTTTTTTTAGATTTAATGACATAAAAGCAATCTCCAGGGCATCTGTGCAAGAGCCAACAAGCATCGCCCTTTTAACCTTAAGGGTACGTTCAAAATCCCGTTCTAGCTGTCTTGAAGCTTGACCTAAGCTGTTAACGAATTTTGACTGCAGTGCAGATTGAAGTTCCTTTTCATTGATCCAGGGTTTAACAAAGGGGATCGTTTTCATATCTTTTCTCTGTCCCTAATCAACTCCATAAAGTTTTGTTGAATTTGGAGGTTGTCTTTGAAAGCTCCATAATACGCACAAGTTGTCATGACTGACATTTTCTTCTCAACTCCCCTTGCGATATTGCAAAAATGTCTTGCTTCCAATAAAACTGCTACACCTTTCGCTTTACCATGCTTCATTAGAACATCTGCAATCTGAAAACCTAAAGTTTCCTGATCTTGAAGCCGTCTAGCATAGATATCAACCGCCCTTGCTAACTTACTAATACCAAGCACTTTCCCTCCTGGAATATAGCCAATGTGAGCGTACCCAAAAAAGGGAAGGAGATGGTGCTCGCACATTGAAAAGAAGTCAATATTTTTTAGGATGATAATATCCTCATAACCCGATAGGTTCTCAAATAGCTTATTTTCTCCTTCAAAACTTCGGTCATACCCACCCAACAAATACTTGATTGCCTCCTCAAATCTCCTTGGAGTTTCCCTTATTCCATCCCTTTCAGGATCTTCGCCGATTTGCCGAAAAAAATTACGGACACTAGATTGAAGATTTAAATCTTTTAAAGAAATATTCGGAGTAAGCTTCTTGTTTTTACCTAATCCTGTTTTTCTGTATTTCATAGTAGACCTTAATATTCTGATTGGTTACAGATGGCTCTACCAGCCGATTAAAGCAATTATACGCTCCGATACGCCAAAATTACAACTTCCTAACCCTCAAACTCTATTGTTTCAACTTCAATAGAAAAGACTTCATGCCCAGAAAGTGCATACTTTAGTGATTTTTCAAATTCTTTATCGCTACGATCACTACAGATAGCCAAATCAACATGTATAACTCCTTCCTCTGGATATGTGTGGATCACAAGATGCGACTGAGAAAGAATATATCCAAGAGTAATTCCAGTCGGACTAAAAACATGAGATATTTTCTTTACAACAATTAAATCCAGATCCGTGATGACATTTTCTGCCAACTTATCGACAAATTCTAGCGAATTCTCGAATGATTTTAATCTTATTAATGCAACTAATTGCTTAATCAATGGTGTAGATTGGTTTGTCATAATTTCCTTTTACTAAAGGTTTAGTTTTTGGAGTCGTTTCGACTACATATAATGAACTTGAACTCCCTATAGAATCAGCTCCCCCATATCTATTAAATCTGTCAAACACATACCTTATCATCAACCCTGAATCTGTAACCGCTTCCTGGATTGATAAGAAGCGCTCTTTGGCTCTATCGCTGTTCCCGTAGCAAACATAGATTCTAGATGTCTGATTTTTCCTGTCTAAAGTCTCTATTCCCCTCGAAACGAAGAGCTTAATTCCCGCTGGTGTATAGGGTGGATCGGTAAACACAGTATCGAATCTTCCTCTTAACTCTATTGGAATTGGTTTCCTTAAGTCGTGCTTAACCCTTTTGATTCCCAAACCAAGCTCTTCTTTTATATCTCCAATGCTATCTAAAATTCTCTCATCAATATCCAGTACTGCTACAGAATTGGCTAACCTCATGTTTGCCGTTACCACTGATGTAAAGTCGTCATCGCCTAAAAACAATACCCGTTTATCTTGTATATCACCTAAAAAATCAAGCAAAACAGCTCTTTTTGCCGTTGTCTCAATAGTTGCAGTAAACTGATCATAATTTCTCTTTGGAGCAGGTCTTTTACTCCTATAGCGAGCCAGCAGCTCGATTGACTGCTTATAAAAATCTCTCTCAACAAGCTTGGATAAAAGATCTTCCTCGATCGCATAATCAGCATCATATAGCTCACTAACTCGCCCAACCGCATTCTCTTTTAGAGATGTCTCTCTCGATGAAGGACTCAGGTAGGCAGACAGAGCTTTTTTGACTTTATTCAAAGCATTCCTAGAAACACCCACTCTTCGAACCAACTCGTTATTATCAATAGACTCTCCTTCTGATAAATACCAAAATACATCCAACACCTTTTTTACTGGCACACCTGTTTGTTTTGAAACCTCTAAAAATTCTGAATATATTTTTTCTTTTTCTCCCATAGTCTGACCTTTATTTTATCAAGAAAACCTGGTTGAAGCCAGCAACCTCTGTTAATCTTGTAAAAACCCATAAGAAGACTCAGAAGGGCTTCCCAGGATCAAGGGTGGTGGCGTTGAGTGCATAATTCTTCCATAGTCATCTCTCAGGGTTATAATTCTCACTTTTCTTGGGCTGGGTAGATGAAGTTCAAATCTGAAGTCTAAGGTTGTGGATTGATCTGTTTTATCCCTACTGCTAGTTTCGAACTTGACATCTTGGATACCTCCTTTCCATACATTTACAATTATACTCGAATTTAAAGCTAAATGCCCATAAACTTTTATGTTGTTTTGCGTTCCTACTATAGTGTCTACTATCTTTCGAACAATTGACTGTTTAGTCTCAAAACCTATATCACCAATAACCCTATGAGCTATTTTGCAAAATTCATCAATTTCTTTATCTTCTGGATAGTAATTAACCCCTATAACTGTGTCTCTTTGCATTGAGAAAATTTGTTGTTCAATTCGCTCCACTGCATGATCATAGTCAATCATTTCGAAAAAAGTCTCTTTTTTAAATCTCCATCCATTGTTAGGGATCTTCGTAGGTTTCTTGGTCTTGGGATGAAGTATTTTATATCTATGCCCATTTTTACTGTTTGGCCAATTAATATTTATTTTCCCCCATATTGGTAGTCCTTGTCTAAATTGCAATACAATATAATACCTTTATTGTTTTTGGGAACTCTTTTGTTCCATACGATTTTTTCAATATAATTACTTTTGCCAAAAATCTCATCAAATATATTTCTTAAATGATGTTCTTCATTTTCATCGATATTACAAATATCACACCATTTTGAGACATTAAGTCTTTTATCAACTTTAACCTTGGATAGATCATGCAAAGCCATTTATCATGTCTACACAAATCTTCGCCTTCAGTCCCGACTGTTTTATTTAACCACGACCTAATCTGAGGAGAATTGACTCTATCGTTATATTTCCATCCTTCTTTTCTTGTATTGTATGGCGGATCAATATAAACAAATTTTATTTTTCCATAATAAAAAGGCATTAAGACCTTGAGAGCTTCAAGATTGTCGCCCTCTATAAATAGATTTTCGCTCTTATCACCCACTGAAAACTTTTTGTTTTGCTTCAAAACCCTAAAAGGAAGTTCTTTGTCGTGATTTACTACCTTATCTTTCCCGATCCAATTTAATACTGGCATATAACAGAAGTATATCAAAATTTGAACCGATGTCCCGATAGGAAATGAAGTTATATACTATTTTGTTAATTCAATAGCGTCTTTGAACATTGCATCGCCAGCTTCTCCCCACTTAACATATTCAGATATTTTGTCAGCTGGTACGAACTTCCTTTCCCAAGTCTTTTTACTAGAAGGATCTTCAGTTTGTGGATTTAGTTTTTTGAGTCTCGCTATAAAACGAGACTGATAAATTATTTTTTTAGAGTCATCCGAAAACTCAACCCGAAATACTCCTAATGGTTGAATGTCAGTTACCTCAACATCAGCTTCTTCCAAAGCTTCTCGTTTTAGTGTTTTTTCAAAGCTTTCACTTTCTTCAGGATGTCCACCAGGTATAAGCCACTTACTATTCTCATCCTCCCTGCAAACAAGAATTTCCTTTTTCTCATTAAATATTATCCCATAAACTTGAGTGACTGGATTGTATTTCTCTATTTTCGAAGATTTGATCCAAGTATTAGTGACAGTAACTCCTTTCCAGATAAAGCTGCTTTGTGGATATTTCATGCTCGAAGCTTATTTTAGAACATAAAAAATATAATGTCACCAATTATCTATATATTTCTATAAATTGTGAGTTTCTTATATAATACGGTATGTCGATAGAATCGCCAATATTTCCAGAAATAAAGGAAAATGAGGATTTTCAAATTTACCGTAATTTATTAGCTAGAGTATCTGAAGAAACTAACATACCTGGCTTTATAAAAGGTGGCTATACAAGAGATGTTTTGTATAGCCAGTTAAGGGGTTCAAAAAGATTACCTAAAGACATTGACGTCGCTTTAGTTCATGGAACAAATCTATTTGTCGAACGTTTGATTGCGCACGGAGCACAAATTGAGCTGAGAAGATCGCGAAAAAGAACTCCTGTTTTTGAGACGATGCTTCCTACAAACCAAGGTGTCATTGAGGCTGACATTGGACTAGTATTTAGTTTCGTAGTAATTTAATCACTTCTTCATCTGTAAGTTGGTCAAAATTTCGGTAGTAAATGCCCACAGATTGAAGGTCGTCAGGAGAAGACAAACAAAAAACTGCGTCAACCTCCCGCTTAAGTTGATTGACAGATTTAAGAGCACAAACTGGAGCGGCAAAGATAATATTTTTGGGATTTTGTTTTTTAAGGGCTTTTACTGCTGCTTGAGCTGTTACTCCTGTAGCCAGACCATCATCAACGAGGATTATAGATTTTCCCGACATGTCTAACAGACTCCTGCCGTTTCGGTATAACATAACTCTTCTTTCCAGCTCTTTTTTTTGTTCGCTAATAATCTCTTGTATTTGTTTTTGAGTGATGCCAAGAAGATCAACGGTACTTTGATTTATTACAAGAGAGTCGTTTTCCGATATTGCTCCTATTCCTAGTTCAGGGTTGAGAGGAGCCCCAATTTTTCTTGAAATGATTATCTCAAGAGGCAAATCCAGCCTATTTGCGATCTCATGTCCAACTGGAACTCCTCCTCTTGGAAGAGCCAGTATTATTGCTTTTCTCCCTTTAAATCGAATAAGTTTATCCGATAGCTGTTTTCCTGCATCAGTTCTGTTTTCAAAAATCATGGTTTATCTCTTGTATGCAATCTTGTTTATCATCTAAAGATTAAGCGTATTTTTTAAGTTATATAAAGTTTAAGGAATAAAACCAGCTACATAGCAACCGATGCATATATACCGCAGATAATAGCAGTGATAATTATCAAGGAATAAAACAAGAAAAGAAGGATAATTTTATTAATATCGGGTTTCAATTTTTTCTTACTCATTATTTAGAAATGATATTAAATTTGAAGATGCCAAGTCAAGCTAATTTGCACGTAGGTATTTGGGTCGGGGAGGCGGGATTTGAACCCGCAGCCTCACGCACCCCATGCGTGCGCGCTAGCCAGTTGCGCCACTCCCCGTAATTAAGAATTTGTTTAACACTTGAATTTTATCAAACTATGCTCTATTATGAAAGTGATACAACCGAACAAAACCCGAAACTGGGCATTGTGAAAAAATATTAAACTATTTATAATAAAAAAATTAATATATTTTCTTTAAGGAGATAAAAATGACAAATAAGAAAAAGAATAAAGACGAAAATCCTAGAGCTCAAGCAGTAAAAATTGCAATGGAGCAGATTGAAAAGCAATACGGAAAAGGATCGATTATGAGATGGGGAGAAAAAGAGGTTCAAGATGTAGATGTTATTCCAACTGGTTCTATTGCCTTGGATCTGGCTTTGGGAGTTGGTGGAATTCCCAGGGGAAGAGTTACTGAAATATTTGGTCCTGAAGCTTCTGGAAAAACTACGGTATGTTTGCATGTAATCGCTGAAGCCCAAAAAAAGGGAGGAGAAGCGGCATTCATTGATGCTGAACATGCACTTAATCCTCAGAGGGCTAAGGAAATAGGTGTAAATTTAGATGAACTTTTGATTTCTCAACCCGATACTGGTGAGCAAGCTTTGGAGATTGTTGAAACTTTGGTTAGGTCGGGAGGATTGGATTTAATTGTAGTTGATTCAGTGGCAGCCTTGGTTCCTAAGGCAGAAATCGAAGGAGAGATGGGAGATTCCATGATGGGTGTTCAGGCAAGGTTAATGTCTCAAGCTCTCAGGAAGTTGACAGGTGCTATTTCCAGATCAAAGACAGCTGTTGTTTTTACTAATCAATTAAGACATAAAATCGGAGTAATGTTTGGAAATCCCGAAACTACCCCTGGAGGCTTAGCTTTGAAGTTTTATTCCTCTGTCAGAATTGATTTAAGAAAAACCGGCAATATAAAAAATGGTGAAGGTATTGTGTTTGGATCAACACATCGAGCAAGAGTGGTTAAAAACAAAGTTGCTCCGCCTTTTAAGGAGGCTTTATTCGAAATAATGAATACTGGTGGTATATCTACTCAGGGTAATTTGCTGGACATGGGAGTTGAGTATGATATTGTGAAAAAATCTGGAGCTTTCTTTAAATATAATGAAGAGACTATAGGGCAAGGGAGAGAAGCGGCCAAGAAATATTTAAAGGACAATCCAAAAGTTGCCAAAGAAATTGAGAAAAAAATAATGGAAGCTTACAACAAAAAACAAGGGTAAATGGAATATGAAGTTGTCCGTGTAAAACCCCAGAAGCAGAAAGAAAGACTAAATATTTATTTTAGCAGTGGACAGTATCTGGGTCTTTCTGCTTTTGTGTTTGGACAGAGTAGTTTGGCAATTGGAAGTAAGATAGACACTAAAGAGATTTTCAAGCTTATCCAAAAAGATTTTTTTGAAAGAGGTAAATCCAAATCATTAAACTTTCTTTCTTATAGACCTCGTTCTTCAAGCGAGGTTAAGGAAAGACTTTCCAAATATTTCTTCAAAATATCAGGAGAGTCTAAAAGTGATAGTATTTTGAGTATTTTCCCGAAAGAAAAAATAAAAACATGTGCTGAGATTGTATGTGATCAGACATTAGATTGGTTAAAAGAAAAAAACTTTGTTAATGATTACGAGTTCGCCAATTGGTGGATAAATTTAAGGATTTCCGGAAAGCCAACTTCTAAAAAAATGATTTATTATGAGTTGAGAAAAAAGGGGATTGATAAAAGTATTCTCGATGAAATTATTAAAGATATTGATTTTAATGAGGTTGAAGTAGCTAGAAAATTATATTTAAAGAGAATAAGCAGACCATCTTATGAACCGACAATTAAAAACAAACAAAAAATTATTAGATGGTTAGCAGGCAAGGGTTTTTCCTATGATGTAATTAAGAGAGTGATTGACGAAGAAGATAAAGTTAAGTAGAATATGAGGATATAGGTTATTTTTAATTTATTAAATATAAAATAATCGCAACAAAAAGGATAAAATTATTAATGAGATCAATTGCAGATGATAAAAACAATCTGTCGGTATTTTTGCATTTTACCTCAGCAAGCCCAATGAGGGTCTAAAATCTTCTTTTTATTGCGGTTGAAAGGATAAACATGTTTGGCAAATTATTCTCGTTTTGGAAAAAACCAGCTCAGATAGTGGTTAAACCGGAAAGAAAACCCCAGGAAATTCAAACTAAAAAAGCAAAACCCGAGGTTAGGAGGGGGAAAGAAGAAGAAATTTCAAAAAAAGAACTTGAACTCGTTAAGATTTTGGAAGATATTCACAAAAGAGAAGTTGATTTAGAGAAGAGAGCTCAATCTTTGGATTCTCGTGAAACATATCTCCACAATACAGAGAGTGAGATTAAAAGAAAAGAGACTGATATTGAAAATCGCTTGAGTCAGGCAGACAGGCTTAAAATTGATAGGACAACAAAGCTTAAAGAGGTTGCTGGACTTTCTTCACAGGAAGCAAAAGAGATAATAATGGAACAGACAAATAAGGATCTGGTTTCCTGGAAGGCAAAAAAGATTAATGAGACAAATGAAGCCATAAAAGCTCAAGAAGAAGAAATTGCTCGCAATGTTCTTTCGGAGGCCTTAAGACACGCTACAACTGATTTTGTAGCAGAATACACAGTATCAACATTTCCTGTTAATGATGAAAACTTAAAGGGGAAGATTATTGGCCGTGAAGGTAGAAACATTAGGTCTTTTGAGAGAGCAACCGGAGTTGAACTTGAATTAGATGAAGAGAAGGAGATTAGAATTTCTTCTTTTGATGCTATAAGAAGAGAGATAGCAAAGATTTCTCTTCAAAAGCTATTGAAAGATGGGAGAATTCAACCTGCCAGAATTGAGGAGGTTGTAGCTCAAACAAAATCTCAGATGGATAAAATCCTTCTTGAAGAGGGAAAAAAGATTTGTCAATCAGTTGGGGTTTTTAATCTTCCGGTTGATCTGATAAAAGTTATTGGAAGATATAAATTTAGGTTTTCTTATGGACAGAATTTAGCAATTCACACTATAGAAGTGACTAAAATCGCTGTCAAGTTAGCTCATGAGCTTGGAGCTGATGTTAAAACAGTTCGCTTGGGAGGATTACTTCATGATATTGGGAAAGTAATTGCTGATGAAGAAGGGGGACATGTGCAGGTTGGAATAGATTATCTTAAAAAATACAAAATACCTCAACCAATTCTTGATTGTGTTGCTGAACATCATGAAGATAAAGGGTTTACCAGGATTGAATCTGCTTTGGTTTGGGTAGGAGATGCCGCTTCAGGATCACGACCAGGAGCAAGATATCAAATGCACGAAGAATATATTAAGAGATTATCAGCTATTGAAGAAAAGGTTAAATCGTTTGATGGTATCGAAGATGTAGCAGCTTACCAGGCAGGCAGAGAGATAAGGGTGATTGTCAGTCCGGAAAAAGTAAGGGATGATGAGTTGGTGGTGCTTGTGCAGGATATTGCAAAGAAATTAGATGAGGAGGCAAAGTGGGCAGGTCAGATAAAAATTACTGCTATCAGAGAAAATAGAAAATCAGCAATTGCTCCCCTGAGAAAACAATAAGATAAGCCAAGGATTTGACAAAACTATCGGAAAAAGTTAGAATTATTTCATTATGGAGATAACCAAAAAGAGTGATCTTGTAGAAACCCTGTCTGACCGAATGAAGGTCACCAAAAAAACCTCCAGAGAATTTATTGACTCTTTCCTCGAAGAGATATCCAAATCACTTTCAAGAGGTGAAAGGGTAAAATTATCTGGTTTTGGGGTTTTTTGGACCAAGGTTTTTCAAGAAAAACAAGTTCTCCCTATTGGCGGCGGAAGCAAGAAAAAGATTGCTGCCAGGAGAATGCCACGCTTCAGCCCTGGAGCTTGGTTAAAAAGAAAAGTCAGATAAGACTTTTAATAAATTTCAATGAATAGGGTTTTGCCTGTTATATATGGGCCAACATCTTCCGGCAAAACTGATTATGCGTTGAGTTTATCTCTTTCGACCAATATTATATCTGCTGATTCTCGGCAGATATATAGATATATGGATATAGGCACCGGAAAAGATGTTGGGAATGCTGCTTTCAAAAATCTCAACACTCCTAAGATAATTAATAAAAAAATCCATTGGGGCTATTATTACCAATTTAATTCAGAAAATCCTGTAAAGTTATGGCTTTTAGATTTAGTTAATCCTTCTCAAAGTTTTTCATCCGTTGATTGGTCTTTACTGACAGCCTATCTAATAAACAAGTATGAAGATTGTATGATTGTAGGTGGTTCAGGGTACTACATCAAAACTTTAATTGATGGTATTCAGAATTATAATCTTAATAATAATTTTGCCTTGAGAAAGAAGTTAGAAAAGCTAGAATTGGGAAAATTGCAGGAAATTCTTGGTGATATTTGGCCAGATAGACTTGCGAAAATGAATAATTCTGATAGGAAAAACCCCAGGCGACTTATCAGGGCGATAGAAATTGCACAAAATAAAAATAGCGATAAGTCCATGAAATTTCTAAATAGTGTAAAAGTTAGAGGAGTTTATCTGGTGCCGGATTTTGAATATCTAAAGACTAAAATACGTTCAAGGGCAAAAGATAGATTAAAAAAAGGTTTATTGGATGAAATCGCCAATTTGCTTAAAAAAGGATATAAATGGGATGATCCTGGGATGAACACTATGGGCTATAAAGAGTTTAATCACTATTTCTCTTCAGAAAAAAGTAAGGATGAATGTTTTGAAGAATGGGTGTCAGATGAGATCAAATATGCTAAAAGACAGATGTTATGGTTTAGGGATGATAAAAGATTTACCAAGGTCTTTACAGCACAAAAAAACAAAAAATCTATAAAAAAGGAAATAGCCTCTTTATTTCGAGAAGGAATATCACGCGATTTATCGCGTGCATGAAAGCGAGAATCAAACTTGTCCGAAGGAATACCCTGGGCTTTAGCCTGAGGTAGTTTCTTATTGGACAAATACTAATCTGTAGAATAGAAAAAATAATTACTATGTGTTATTCTAAAATATAAAATGAAAGATAAGCCATCATTTGTTAGGGTTGATATTTCTCACAAAACGATTCTTTATATTGCTCTTCTTGCTTTAATTTGGAAATTTTCATTTCAAATAAAAGATGTTTTACTCGGACTTTTTGTGGCCATTATCCTTGTTGGCGCCATGAATCCTTTAGTGGAAAATTTAGAAAAGCGGAAAATACCTCGATGGTTATCCATCCTTATACTTTATTTGTTGCTAATATTGACTTTTATATTAGCAGTGTCAGGTATTGTCCCTCCTTTGGTAAATCAGACAGCAGATTTGTTGAGGTCTTTGCCGCTAATATCAAGACAGATTGATTTTATGGGCATAGATGTTGGAGAAACCTTATCCACTCGGTTAAATGAGCAGATTGCTCAGATCTCTTCGGGAGCTTTTAAGCTTACAGTTTCAGTTTTCACCAATATCGTTAGTGTTTTTGGAGTATTAGTAATTAGTTTTTACCTTCTTCTTGAGCATAAAAATTTAGATGGGTATTTGTTTAGCTTATTTGGGGAAGAGGGGAGTCAAAGAGGTAAAGAAATTATTATTAGGTTGGAAAAGAGATTAGGTGGCTGGATTAGAACACAATTATTTTTAATGACCATAGTTGGCTTGCTTGGCTATATTGGCTTTAGAATATTAGGTTTACCATTTGCTCTGCCATTGGCTATATTGGCTGGTTTGCTTGAGATCGTTCCTAATATCGGACCTATTTTATCAGCAGTTCCTGCTATTTTATTGGGATTGTCGATATCTCCATTGACGGCTTTGTTTGTTGCCGCTTGGGCGATCATAGTACAGCAATTGGAGAATAATCTAATTGTCCCAAGATTAATGAAAACGGTAACTGGCATTAATCCGGTAGTAACTTTGTTGTCTTTGGCTATTGGTTTGAAATTAGCTGGAACTGTGGGGATGATTTTGGCTATTCCTTCTTATCTAACACTCGAAATACTATTCAGAGAATTCTTTACAACTATACGTAAGAGCATCTAATATTACCTAAGATTTCATAAGCCAGATTCTGTTGGAGTTGCCTCCATGTGGTCATCTATCTATGCCTCTTACCCGGTACTTAAACGGGAAGGCGCCATACCGGCTTAGAGTTGCTCCGGAGAGGGTTGCCTCGTTTCACTCCTTTGACAAAAAATTGTCAAAGTCTCGTCTCTGTGGCCCTATCTTGCCCTTGGAAATATTCCAAGAGATTTCGGTTTCCCGAAACATCCTGCCTTCTGGAGTCTGGACTTTCCTTTGCACTTTAAAAGTGCAATAACCACGAAATCTTAGGATGAAATATTATACCTTTTTTTTGAGTTTAACTCAAGAAAATATTGTGGAATTATCAAAAAAGTAGTAAACACTTATTAGATGTTATCAAAGGTTTATTCGGGTTTTAATATAGGATTAAACTCGATAAAAATAGAAGTAGAGTCCGAAGTGGTTGATAGGGGATTACCTTCTTTTAGTGTTGTTGGTTTGCCCAGTAAAGCTGTTGATGAGGCCAAAGAACGGGTGAGAATTGCAATTGATAATTCGGGCTTGAGATTTCCTTCCAGATCGAAGATTACTATTAACTTGGCGCCTGCTGATGTTGCTAAGGAAGGATCTTGTTTTGACTTGCCTATAGCCTTATCAATTATAATTGCCTCAGGTCAACTTAATGTTGATAGAGAGTTATTGGAAAATTCTCTTTTCTTTGGAGAGCTATCGTTAAATGGTGATCTAAGATATACGAGAGGTTTGTTTTTACTTGCTTATTTTGCCCAGAAAAATATGGCCGATAATTTGTATGTTCCCAGAATATCAGCCAGTCAAGCATTGTGTTTTAACTCGTTAAAAGTTTATCCTGTCTCCTCGCTAAAAGAATTGGTGGCTTATCTTGCTGGAATTAAAATACTTAAACCATTAAAACAGCTTGATGTGAAAGATTTAATTGAGAATTCAGCTTCTGAATTTGATTTATCACAGGTTGTGGGTCAAGAAAATGCCAAGAGAGCTCTTGAAATTGCTGCTGCCGGTGGTCATAGTCTTTATATGAATGGTCCTCCGGGAGCGGGTAAGACTATGCTTTCCAGAGCGTTGCCAGGAATACTGCCTTCTTTATCGGAAGCTGAAGCAATTGAGGTTACGGCGATATATTCAGCCGCAGGAAAATTAAATGCCGGAGAAACATTGATTAAAGCCAGACCTTTTAGGTCCCCTCACCATACCATTAGTCAGGTTGGTATGATTGGTGGAGGATCATCCATTCTCCCAGGAGAAGTAAGTCTTGCACATAGGGGAGTACTTTTTTTGGATGAGTTCCCCGAATTTCCCAGAAATGTTTTGGAATCAATCAGACAACCTGTCGAAGATGGCAGGGTAAATATTGTTAGAGCTAGTGGTAGCGTGGAATATCCTTCAAGATTTATGCTGGTTGCCGCTTCAAATCCTTGCCCGTGTGGATATTATAATAGTCCAAAAAAACAATGTACTTGTACGTTTGCTCAAATTGACAGATACAACAAGAGGATTTCAGGGCCAATTTTAGACAGAATTGATCTAAATATAAACTTACCTCCAGTTGAAATTGAAAAACTTAACAATCCGATCAATACAGAAACTTCAGCTACGGTTAGACTCAGAGTCGAAAAAGCCAGGAGATTACAGATGCAAAGGTATGCAAACATTAAATTAAATTGTAATGCTGAGTTAAACGGTGAACAGGCAAAAATTCTGACCAATCTATCTGATGCTGCTAAAAAATTACTATCTAGGTCTGCTCAGTATTATGGCTTTTCTGCCAGAACTTATTATAAATTGATAAAAGTTTCCCGAACTATTGCGGATTTAAAAAACTCTTCTCAAATTGAAGAAATTGATATGGCTGAAGCCCTGCAATTTAAAACACAATAATTACCCCAAAAGATTTGACAAATCGCAATAAATTATATTATAACAATAATGTTTTAGGTTTAGATAGGTTTGCATTAAGTTAGGACCTAATATATAATCACTTAAATTATGGCCAGAAAGACCAGAAGACAAAAAATAAATACGGCCCAAAGAAGAACGTCAAAAAGTATTTCCTCTTTATCAAAAGATATTCTCCCTTCCAAACACGTGTCAAACAAACAAGATGAACTCGATAGTTGGTTTAACGAGCAAGTCCCCTTTATAAAAAAAGATCTAATGAAAAGCATTCTGCTTTCTTTGATTGCAATTACCTTTGAGGTTATCCTATGGCGATTAATATAAAGATTTTTGGCAGAATATTTGATTCTCTCTTTATTAATTTGACCTCAATTTTTAATTATTACTTGACGATCAAGGAAAATCGTATTAGATCTGAGTACATTGGATACTGAGAGTTCCATATTTAAAATTATCTTAATGCCCTTTGGGTGTTTTTTGAAGGGAGGTGAAAATACATGGATTTTTACTGTGTAAAGTGCAGAGAGCACAAAAAAGGTATCACTAATTTCGAGAAAGTTACTTGGAAGAACGGAAGACATGCCGCCAAGGCTGTTTGTCCTGACTGTGGTACAAACATGAACAAAATCGTCGCAGCCGAATAAGATTAATTGCGCAACTTATCGGTTGAATGATTGTTACAAATTGAAAGCCGTCAAATAAATTTATTATAATTAATGACGGCTTTCTTTTTTTGGCATGAGGAATTTATGGTAATTGACGATTAAAGAATAGAAGGTTAAAATCGTATAGTCATTTAAAAAATATATGAGTTTTTTTTTACAAAATCAGGTATTCGCCGCTATATTAACAGTCATTCTTTTTGGCTGGCTTGGCTTTGTAACTTATCTTCTGATTAAATCTTATTCCCACTATAAGAAGCTGATAGATGTTTCTCCTAATTCACTGGACAAAGTGATGGAGAATATATTAAAACAGTTGAAAATTGAAAAAAAGAAGATAAACTCTTTAGAAGATAATATTGAAAATTTATCTCAGAAGCAGAAAAAAGCAATTAGCAGTTTAAATCTGGTGCGTTTTAATCCTTTTCAAGAGGTTGGTGGAAAACAAAGCTTCTCATCTGCTATATTAAATGAAGAAGGTTCTGGGATCGTCTTGACCGCTTTTCATAATAGAGATTCGACTAGAGTTTATGCTAAAGTGATTGATAAAGGTCAAGTAAAAGATTCAGAATTATCTGAAGAAGAAAAATTAGCAATTAGAAACGCTTTAAGGAGTAAAAATGAATAAATTAAAAAAATATTTGCCTTTTTTGGCAATTTATCTTTTAACAACAGGGATTTCTTTTGCGACTCTATCTTTTGCTGCAGACAGAAATCAATCCGCTGTATCTCCTTTGCAAGAGGATGATTTGCAGCCAGGTGGAATTGGCATGTATTTTA
>DIVO01000036.1 GCA_002428285.1 Patescibacteria group bacterium UBA6130
TAAATCTTATCGATTAAATACTAAACTTTACGGAAAATTTTTTGCTGATTCTTTTATGGCAGCTATTGCCATTATGGAAAACCAAGAATTGCCGATTACCAGTAGCCTTAAAAAGCTGGAACAGATAAGGCCGCTTAAGGGAAGAATGTCTTTAAAGAATTTCTTTAATCATTCGACTTTATTAAGTGACCAGTTAAGAGCAAATCCCGCTTCAGTAAAAGCTGGACTCGAAACAGTAAATGATCTTGCGAAATATTTCAAAAGAACGGTAATTGTTCTTGGAGAAATGGGAGAATTGGGAAGTCAGACAAAAGTTGAACATGAAGAGATCGGAAAATTTATTAACAAATTTGAGTTTGATTATGTCTTGGGAATAGGACCAAATACCAAACACATTCTTGAAAAAATTACCATTGAAATGACCAAAACTAAGTATTTCGGCAATCCGGTTCAAGCTGCAGAGTATCTTAAAACAATAAATATTAGAGAAAATGATCTAGTATATTTGAAAGCATCACTTCTTAGACACTTAGAGAGGGTTGAAATGATCTTATCGGGCAAAAAAGTAAATTGCGATGTCCTGAGCTGTCCTTTATACAATAATTGCAAAGATTGTGTTTATTTATTAACAAAATATCCGGTCAAAAGCAGTTGAACCTTAGCCAAAGTTAGTCTACACTAAACTATGATCTTATTTTCTTACTTATTGTGCATTAAGCAAAAAAGGATTTTTAACTAACCATGTTTTTATATCTAGGCTTACTTCTCTTCTCATTCCTGGTTAATAGCGCCATTATAGTTCCTTTTATAGACTTATTATATAAATATAATTTTACCAGGCAAAGACAAACAACAAAGGATTTTTTAGATAAAAAGGCAAAGATTTTTGACAGATTAAACAAAGGCAAAGAGGGAACCCCAACTGGCGGAGGAATTATTATGATAATATCCCTTGTCACATTCCAATTCCTTCTCCTGCCGTCACTTAACTTACTGGGAATTTACATTAAAACTTCCTATCCTTTGATTGAGGAATTAAATATTTTATTTTTTACCATTATCTCCTTTGGTCTTCTTGGTCTTTATGATGATTCAATAAAAATATTCGGCTTTAAAAAGAATAATTTTTTTGGCTTAAGAATGAGACATAAATTTATTATTCAATGGCTTTTGGGATTTATAGCCGCAACTTTGCTTTTTGTAAATCTAAAAATCGATTTTATCTATATTCCCTTTATAGGACCAATCAATCTCGGTTACTTATATATCCCATTTGCAGCTTCTATTATAGTTTGGTTTACCAATGCTTTTAACATTACCGACGGCTTAGACGGGCTTTCATCAGGATTACTCTTGATCTGTCTTTTTGCTTTTTGGATTATTTCCTATCAATCCTTAGATATACCACTGACAATATTTATCGTCTTGTGGATTGGTTCTCTGCTATCGTTTCTTTATTTCAATGTTTTTCCTGCGAGGATTATGCTCGGAGATGTCGGAGCACTCGCATTCGGAGCCATGCTGGCTGTTATTGGATTATTAACGGGCAAAATAGTAGCTCTCTTTATTATTGGCGGTTTCTTTGCTATTGAGGGTTTATCAAGCTTTCTACAAATTATGTCCAAAAAATTCCTCAAACGAAAGCTATTTAAAGTGGCACCCTTCCATTTGTGGCTAAGAGAAAGGGGTTGGGAAGAACCAAAAGTGGTAATGAGAGCATGGATAGCCGGAATCGTATTGGCAATCTTCGGTCTATGGCTTTCTGTTGTCTAATCCTTGAAGATGTTATTACCAGGTAAAATATCTTATTTTTCTTCTTCGATTATTTTCAATTTAACTGGATTTAGAGAAACAACTTCAACCTCAGTTCCACAAACTCTGCACTCAACTACATCTCCAACTTCTAAAGATACGGCCGTAACATCTAAAGGTTCTTTGCAGTCAGGACATATGGGAATATTTTTACTTATGATTTTGGTTTTATTTGACATAAGATTACTTTTTTAAATTGTTAAACAGTCTATTATACTATATCTAAATATGAATAATATTTGCCTCAATACGCCTATTATAAAAATTGATAGTTTGTATTTTAAAAGAGAAGATCAAAACCCAAGCGGTTCAATTAAAGACAGGTCAGTAATTTATCAATTGTCATACGCAAAGGAAAAAGGATTTAAGGAGGGGGTTATTTCTTCATCAGGCAACTCTGCCATTAGCCTTGCATTTTGGAGCAGGAGATTTGATATCAATATTACTGCCTATCTGTCTCCCAAGGCAGAAAAAAGTAAAATAAAAAAACTTAAAGAGCTAGGTGCTAAAGTTGTTATTACCGACAAACCAAACAGCAAATCTTTTAGACATGCAAAAAACAAAAGCGTTTACAATTTCAGACAATCAACTGACATACAAGCTTTAAAAGGATACGAGGGATTAGCCAAAGAGATAACTCAGCAAATCGGTAAACCCGAATCTATTATTTTTCCTGTAAGCAGCGGCACCACTCTATTTGGAACAGGAAAAAAACTAAGAGATACAAAAATATTTTTGGCTCAATCTACTTTCCACAATCCTTTATCCTCTGTGTTTGATCAAAGAAATAATATCGATTCAAATAATTTAACAAAAGCGCTTGTGGCAAAATATATCCCTCTTAAAAGTCAAATAATTGAATTGATTAAAAATAGCAATGGTGGTGGATATAGTATAAATAATGATAAAATTATTATAGCTAGAAAATGGCTTAAAGACCACAAGATATTTACGTCAAATGAAGGAGCATTAGCTCTTGCTGCAGCTTGGAAAGCTCAGAAAGAAAATAAAATAAAGACAGGCTTGGTAATTTTAACAGGTAAAGATTATAATGGACAAACTTAAAACCGACTATTCAATATTTTATATCGGGATGGATTTCTATCAGGGGTTACCCGGAAGTTACATTTTCGATGATTTCCACATAGTTACACATAGATATAACCGGCATATAGATAAACTTAAGGATTTGACAAATATTTTTTGCCTTGAAGAAAAAACAAACAATATCCCCAAAAATACCGGTCATCTTTTGGCGAATAAATTTGTCCAAAATTACATAACAAAAAACTCTAAAAAAACTCCTCTGATTATCTACTTTAAACCTTCGTTAAAAATTGATCTTCTTGGTAAAAAAATGGGGTATAAGTTAGCGGGAAATTTATCTCAAATGACAAAAACATTGGAAAATAAAATTTTATTTACAAAAATTGTTGAAAAACACAATCTTGCCCTTATGCCCAAAAGCAAAATTTACAGTAAACCTCATAACCTTAATTTAATCGAGAATGATTTTTCCTATCCTTTTATTCTTCAATATGAAATGGGATGGGCAGGAAAATCTTCCTATATCATAAATAACAAATTTGAGTTGGAAGAAAAAATTTCTAAACTATCTTCTTCGATAAAAATTTCACAACTACTTCCGGGAATTACTCTAACAAACAACTGTGTTATTACAAATAATAATAAGGTTATTCAAAGTCGTCCTGCCTTTCAAATCACCGGCAATCCTTCGCTTACAAATAAAAAACTTTCAACCTGCGGAAGAAGCTGGAGCGAAGAAATCAATGAAAAAGTATATGAAAAAATTAAGATCATTACCCAAAGAGTTGGCGACTACTTGATTTCTATAAACTATAAAGGTTTTTTTGGGCTCGATTTTCAGTTGGCAAAAGGAAAGATTTATCTTCTAGAGATAAATCCCCGTTTAACAGCTTCATATCCTTTTTATACTTTTCTTGAGCTTTCTGAAAATTTGATTCCTATGTTTGCATATCATGTGGCTAGCTTTATCGATTTAAATCTTCCCAGTTATAAAGAAGTTCAAATTCAAGGAAGTGAAATAATCCAGAGAAATATCAAAAATAAAACCATTGAAATCAAATCAACCCTAGAAAGTGGAGAATATGTTAATCAAGAAAAAGTCACAGATTCTATTTTGCCGAGCATGAATTTAACCCTAATAGCTCCATCTGAAAATGAAAAAATTAACGATAACCAAGAAATGTTTAAAATGTCCTCAAAAAAAGTTTTGACCGAAATTAAAAATGACTCTGTCAAAATTAAGCAAGAGGCAAACGAAAATCTCAACTTCCTTCGGGAAAATATCAATGACAAAAAATTAATCTAACAATGCAAAATAATCTTTCAAAAAAAATTGTTTATCTGACAGTAATACTATTAGTTGCCGGGCTTTTTTTTATCTCAGATATTTCTTTACTTGAGGCTAAGTCAACAGTAGGTGATCCCTATTATTTTCTTAAAAAACAGCTGGTTTGGGTTGCAATAAGTATAGTAGCACTTATATTCTTTGCAAAAATAAGACTGGATAGATTAAAAAATCTTTCCTTTTTATTTTATTTCGGTTCAATTATTTTGCTCGTGTTAGTTTTAATACCAGGAATCGGAACTCAAATTTGGGGAGCTAGAAGATGGATAAACCTAAATGGTTTTACAATTCAACCGTCAGAATTTGCAAAAATTTCCTTATTAATTTATATGGCGTTTTTATTTACCGATGAAAAGAAGAGGGATATTAAAAACTTTATCACCATAACTTTGCCTTTATTTTTACTGATTGTAATTGAACCCGATTTCGGCACAGCAGCCATTATTATTGCTATTGCCTTTTCAATTTATTTTATCTCAGGTGCTCCTATTAAAAAGCTGCTTCCAACTTCACTTGCGACTATCCTAGTCGGGATTTTATTCATTGTCATCTTTCCATATAGAAGAAAGCGTGTCATGGCCTTGCTAGACCCCTTTTACGACCCATTAGGGGATTCATACCATGTTTACCAAATAGTTCTTACCTTAGCCTCTGGTGGCATGCTGGGTAGGGGAATAGGAGAGTCTAGGCAAAAGTATCAATACCTACCCCAAGTAACTACCGATTCTATTATGGCAGTAATAGGAGAAGAGCTGGGATTTTTAGGATTAATGGTATTTATCGGATTATTAATGCTATTTGTAGTAATAACTTTTAAAATAGCTAAAGATAAAACAGATCCCTTGGCAAAATTAATTTCAGCTGGAATGGGAGTCTGGATTGGAGCTCAGGGGTTGCTAAACTTATCATCCATAGCTATACTTCTGCCATTAACCGGTATTCCTTTCCCTTTCATTTCTTATGGAGGATCATCTCTTCTTGCCTTGATGATTGGCATTGGGTTGGTTGTAAATGTTAATAATAATCTTAAGTAATATGGCAAAAAAACTATTAATAACCGGCGGCCACTCAACTCCAGCCATAGCAGTAATTGAAGAAATTAAATTTAATAACAAAGACTGGGAAATATATTATGTCGGCAGTAAATATTCATCTCTGGAAGGAAAAAAGTTGAACTCTTATGAGTTTCAGACTCTCAAACGCTTAAAAAATATCAAATTTATCCATTTAATTAGCGGAAAACTGGCTAGAAATTTTTCCCCGAAATATATCCTCAGCATGCTGAAAATTCCTATTTCCTTTTTACATGCCCTTTTGATAAACATTAGATACCGACCAAATTTAATTCTCTCCTTCGGAGGATTTTTATCAACTCCTTTAATTATCACCGGAAAATTACTTGGAATTCCCAGTATCACCCATGAACAAACACATTCTGCAGGCATTGCCAATAAAATCAATGCAAGGTTTGTGAAAAAAATTGCAGTCACTTTTCCTGATAGCGTCAATCAATTTCCATCTAAAAAGACAGTTGTTACCGGCAACCCCTTGAGAAAAGAAATAGAAAATCCAAAACCATCAAAGAGAATGAAAGAGATTTTAAATGACAAAAAGGTGATTTATGTCACAGGAGGAAAAACGGGTTCAGAAAATATTAATCAAGTCATAAAGCATATTCTCAAGGAATTACTTGAAAAGTATTTGATAATTCACCAAGTTGGTCCTATGCAAATTCAAGAATTTAAGAACCATAAAGCTACTCTTGAAGATGATTTAAAGAAAAACTATTATCCTCTTGAATATCTATCTGCTGGAGAAGTTGGAACTGTTTTTAAGGCTTCTCAGTTGGTAATTTCTCGATCAGGTGCAAATACCGTATTGGAACTTTTAAAAAATAAATGTAAATCAATTCTGATTCCATTGCCATTTTCTGCAGGCAATGAACAATTAAAAAACGCTCAATTTTTAAAAAAAACCGGACTGGCAGAGATAATTAAAGACCACAATCTTACGCCAAAGCATCTAAGTAAAACCATAGCCAAAATGATTGACAACAAAAAATACTCACTAAATGAAAATTGCGTAGATTTAAGGTTGTTAAACGGAAGAGAGAGCCTATTCAAGCTCGTTGAAAAAGAAATAGAAGATGAGAAATAGGCAAAAAACAACCTTTCTCTATCCGATAATCATTATAGTTATCCTTATTATTACAGCCTGCGGTGTCGCTTATCAAACTCATATTGATCAAAATCCAGTCTTACCTCAACCTATAAGTAAAAATCAGGAGACAATTGATCAGATAATTCAGCAATTAAGTGAAAACGGTTTTGAAATTGCCCAAGGACCTTCTCTTAAGCCCGATAACACAATTTGGGTAAAAACCTCACAAAATATAGAGATCATCTTTTCCTCTGAAAATGACTTGAATAAACAATTTCTTTCTTTACAATTAATTTTAAAACGAGTTAAAATGGATCATAAAGAAATTAAATTAATTGATTTAAGCCTAACATCACCTCATGTCCAATTCAAAAATAATTAGCGCCATAGACATCGGAAGCACAAAAGTAACTACTCTAATTGCTCAACACTTCCCCGAAGACGATAAGGTAAATGTTATTGGGGTTTATACCACTCCATCAAAAGGAATTCGCAAAGGTCAAGTGATAAATATTGAAAAAGCAATCGAAAGCATCCTAGAGAGCGTAGAAGAGGCAGAAAGAATGGCGGGTCTTTCCATTGGAAAGGCTATAGTTGGAATAACTGCACCCTATATCTCATCAATTAATTCTTCCGGGGTTGTAGCTGTTTCAGAACCCAGCAAAGAAATTTCTAAAGAAGATGTTGATAGGGTTATTGAAGCCGCCAGGGCAGTATCTTTGCCGACTTCCACCCAAACACTCCATGTAACACCTCGGCAGTTTATTGTTGACGGCCAAGAAGGAATAATTGACCCCAAAGGCATGACGGGAGTAAGGCTGGAAGTAGATACCAATATTATCACAGGCTCATCACCGGCAATTAAAAATCTGGTCAGATGTATTAACGAAGTAGGTATAGAAATACAAGATATTGCCTATTCCGGTCTAGCGAGTTCCTATACAGTCCTATCAGAAACTGAGAAGGAATTAGGAGTAATTCTGGTTGATATAGGCGGAACAACCACATCCATAACTGTCTTTATTGAAAACTCTCCTTGTTTTGCTAGAGTTATACCGGTTGGATCGGAAAATGTCACCAATGACCTTGCTATTGGTCTTAGACTACAATTAGAAGAAGCCGACAAATTAAAGATTTTTCTAAGCAATCCTAAAGAAAAATCTAATAAAGGAGAGGATGAGCCTGATGAAATTGACCTATACAAAGAAGGTATCAGTATGCAAGAAGGAAAAAAGATATCAAAAGACATAGCTGTAGATGGAATAATGAAAGCGAGGATTGAAGAAATATTTAACTTAGTTGCAGAGCAAATCACCGATTCAGGCTATGGAGGATCTACTCCAGCAGGCATTGTAATCACCGGAGGAGGCTCAATGTTAAAAGATATCGAGAAAACGTGTTCTAAAGTAATAGGTTTACCAGTAAGAATAGGCTATCCTAAAGAAATGATGGGATTAGTAGATGAAATAATGACTCCATCCTACAGCTCAACATTTGGATTAATAGAATATGCCATCAATAGAAATTTCGCCGGATCTTCAAAACAATCTTTCAAAGCAAAAATAGACATTGTTCCAAAAGTGGATGTTAAGGGTATTTTTCAAAAAATTGTTAATATGATTAAACCTCTTCTGCCTTAAACCGCCCGCATTATCTGATATACTATTAATATGGCATTAGTTCAGCCACTACCAGCCCAAGTAGCTAAGATAAAAGTGATAGGCATTGGTGGTGGTGGTGGAAACGCTATCAACCATATGGCGGACATTGAAGAGATAAAGGGCGTTGACTATGTTGCCATAAATACAGACTCTCAGGCCTTAATGGTGTCTAAGGCTAAAATAAAAATCCAGATTGGTGAAAAACTCAGCAAAGGCTTAGGCGCAGGTGGTAATCCTGAAATCGGGAAAAAGGCAGCTGAAGAATCAAGAGAAAAAATTAAAAAAGTTCTTGAAGGTGCCGACATGGTTTTCATTGCAACCGGTTTAGGGGGAGGAACGGGTACCGGCGCAGCTCCAATTATTGCTGACATTGCCAAAAACGAACTCAAAGCATTAACCGTGGCAATTGCCACAAAACCTTTTACCTTTGAAGGCGCAAAAAGAACAGTTACTGCCGAAGAAGGTATCGAAAAATTAAAAGTGTCCACAGATACTATGATAACTATTCCAAACCAAAAACTTTTAGAGCTTCAGCAAGAAGATATTAGCTTTGTGGAAGCATTCAAACTTGCAGATTCGGTGTTAACCAGAGGAGTAAGTGGAATAGCTGAAATAATAACCATTCCAGGATTGATCAACCTAGATTTTGCCGATATAAAATCCATTATGCATAATGCGGGAAGCGCATTAATGGGCATTGGGTTCGGATCTGGAGAAGACAGAGTAAATATTGCAGTTGAAGAAGCAATTAACTCTCCTTTGGTTGATCTTTCTATAGAAGGAGCAAGAGGAATATTATTTAATATTACCGGTGGAAACGACATCTCCATGAAAGAAGTACAAAAAATTTCCAGTTTAATCTCAGAAAATGCTGGGGGAGACGCAAATATTATTTTTGGAGCAACCATAGATGATGATTATAAAGATAAAATAAAGATAACTCTAATTGCCACTGGTTTCGATGATCAAAAAATTAGATTATCCAATCTGATGGGAACAGGATTTTCCAAAAGACCTGCTTCCACTCAAAACTTCTCCAGCAAAAACGAGCCTATGGAAAAGGAAATAAGTGAGAATAGCGAAGAAAAGCCTGAAGACACAAACTCAGAGAATGATATATTTAGTTCAGCCAATCTCAATAAAGAAGATATACCTGAAGGCGTTGAGATTGAAGATCCATTTGATATTCCTGCTTTTTTAAGAAAAAAATAGTGTGTCCTCTTGTTGAAAATCCCCGCTAAGTAGATGTAATTCATGGTATTCTAAAATAGTTATGAATTTTAGATTTCTAACCAGAGAAGAAACTTTTATTTTTATAATTCTATCTATCTTTTTCGGATTAGATGTTTTTCTTCTCTCAAAAATTGCTCCCGATACAATTACAAGACAGGTAATTGCTTGGATAATTGGAATTATTTCATTCGTTTTAATCAAAACAGCAAATTTTAGAACCGAGGACCTAAGAAAAATCGATTGGTTAGTTTATGGAATTATTGTTGCATCTCTCATGTTGCCAATCATCTTAGGAGGAGAAGTAAGAGGTTCGGTGAGATGGTTTTCATTTTTTGGATACAACATTCAGCCCTCAGAATTGACAAAGCCATTTTATGCAATTGCTATCACCTCCTTAGCTCTAAAATGGAAAGAAAATAATAAACGTTTAATCTCTTTACTGTTAACGACTATTGCCATTCCCAGTTTTATTATTTTTTTCCAACCGGATTTGGGAAGCACAATAATGTTTCTCTTAATTGGCTCCACAATCTTACTCCTTGCGTCAAAAAATAAATTCCAAACTTCATCTGTTCTTTTTATCTTACTGATAATAGGTATTTTTTTTGGAGCTCTGTTTCTACCCGAATACCAAAAACAAAGAATAACTTCTTTTGTCAATCCCCAAGCCGATCCTCTAGGTTCAGGTTACAATATTATTCAATCAAAAATCGCTATAGGTTCAGGCAGATGGTTAGGAAAAGGTTTTGGAACTGGCGAACAGACAAGATTAAAATTTTTACCTGAAAGACACACGGATTTTATCTTTTCTTCTTTTGCAGAATCATCAGGATTTTTAGGCGTTACTATTCTGATAGTTTTATATTTGATCTTTTTCCTTTTATTAAGAAGAAAAGTGATGAAAGCTGAGAGTGAATTTGATCACATATTTAAAACATCACTCCTAGTTCAGTTATTTTTTCAGACTTTTGTTAACCTGGGTATGAATTTAGGTATGCTTCCAATTACCGGTTTGACCCTGCCATTTCTTTCTTATGGAGGCTCTTCATTGCTGACAATATTTATAATGCTTGCGTTTCTACTCAAGTAGCTGGTATAATTCCAAGTATGAAATCTGCAGTAATAAACCTAAAGGGGCACCAATATATTGTCAAAGAAAACGAGGAATTTTTTGTGGATCAGCTTAGTATA